>NZ_JASDDA010000018.1:0-66243 GCF_030407645.1 Pseudoalteromonas sp. APC 3495
ATCCGAAAACAGATCAACCCTTTTTTGAAGAAAACTTGAAATAAATGACTGTTCGAACAAAATTACAACTAAACGCTTAAAAAGACAACTAAACTCAAGCATATTTAGCTTCAAATGAGGTTATAAGTTATTTTTTAATGATAACGTGTTGATGTTGATGTTGAAATCGCTTGCAAATAGCATCCGATTTCTTGCTATAACTATTTTAGCTAGTAGAACACTAAGGGCATTTGGCAAAAAACATAGCATATAGGTAAGGCTTTCTTTACTTATGTATTTACTGTTTCAACCTATGACGTTAATCACAACCTTAAGTTATATAATTAGCTTATTTTTACCAATCATAGCTAAATAGCATATATAGGTCAGGGGTAACATGAAGAAAGTATTTAAATAAGCGAACTATTTTTCTGTTAGTAGCAAATAGACTGCCTTTATTGATATGGGGCTGTTGTTTATTATTGATAAAAAAATTGGGGAGGACTTGTCGCGACCCTATTACCGTGTGATAAATTTTAGGTATTAAAAAGCCGAGCATAAGCTCGGCTTTTTGGTGTCTCTTTAAAGACTTACTCTGCAGACTGTGCGTCTTCTTGAACTTCTTCGCTCGCCGCTGGGCGACCAACTAGTTCAATATAAGCCATTGGTGCATTATCACCAGCACGGAAGCCACACTTAAGAATACGAGTGTAACCACCTGGACGGTCTGTATTACGAGGACCGATTTCGCTGAACAATTTACCAACTACTTCATTATCACGCGTGCGGGCAAATGCTAAACGGCGATTTGCTACGCTGTCAGTCTTAGCCAGTGTGATTAAAGGTTCAATTACACGGCGTAACTCTTTCGCTTTAGGCAAAGTAGTTTTGATGATTTCATGTTTCACCAAAGAACCTGCCATATTGCTGAACATCGCTTTACGATGGCTACTGTTACGGTTTAATTGACGACCACTCTTACGATGGCGCATGACCCTATCCTTCTAACTAAACTAATATAGTGATTTAGATTATTCAGCTAGGCTTGCAGGCGGCCAATTTTCTAGGCGCATACCTAGAGAAAGACCACGTGAAGCTAGCACGTCTTTTATTTCAGTTAGAGACTTCTTACCTAAATTAGGCGTTTTAAGAAGCTCAACTTCAGTGCGCTGAACTAAATCACCGATATATTGAATTTGCTCGGCTTTCAAACAGTTTGCTGAACGTACTGTTAGTTCAAGATCATCAACTGGACGAAGTAGAATAGGATCGAATTCTGGCTTCTCTTCTTTCTCTTCTGGCTCAGTTACATCGCGTAAATCTACGAATGCATCTAGTTGCTCAGCTAAGATAGTAGACGCACGGCGGATCGCTTCTTCAGGATCTAAAGTGCCGTTTGTTTCCATATCAATGATTAACTTGTCTAAGTCTGTACGTTGCTCAACACGGGCTGATTCAACCGAGTACGCAATACGTTCAACTGGGCTGAATGATGCATCAAGCAGCAATCGACCAATTGGACGCTCATCGTCATCAGAGGATAAACGACTAGATGCCGGCACATAACCACGACCACGCTCAACACGAATACGCATGCTGATCTCGCTGTTATTTGTAGTTAAATTACAAATAACATGATCTGGGTTAGCAATTGTTACATCGCCATCGTGCTGAATATCTGCCGCAGTCACAGGGCCTACACCAGATTTAGTCAGGGTCAGAAAAACTTCATCTTTGCCTTCTAACGTTACCGCTAGACCTTTAAGGTTTAGTAGTATTTCAATGATGTCTTCTTGTACGCCTTCTTTCGCGCTGTACTCATGCAATACACCGTCGATTTCAACTTCAGTTACTGCACATCCAGGCATAGATGATAACAGTATACGGCGTAAGGCATTACCCAAAGTGTGACCAAAGCCACGCTCGAGTGGTTCTAAAACTACTTTAGAACGCGTTGGGTTTATAGCGTCGATATCGACTAACCTTGGTTTTAGAAATTCTGTAACAGAACCCTGCATTTTATCCTCTCTTAACTCTTAACTTTACTTAGAGTAAAGTTCGACGATTAGTTGTTCATTAATGTCCGCAGACAGATCTGAACGCTCAGGTAGGCGCTTGAAGCTACCTTCCAATTTCTTACCGTCAACTTCAACCCAAGTCGGCTTTTCACGTTGCTCAGCCAACTCTAGAGCAGCGATGATACGTGCTTGTGTCTTAGACTTCTCACGGATTACAACAGTATCTTCTGGAGTAATTACGTATGAAGGAATGTTCACAACACGACCATTAACTAGAATCGCTTTGTGGCTTACTAACTGACGTGCTTCAGCGCGTGTGCTAGCAAAACCCATGCGATATACAACATTGTCTAAACGTTGCTCTAAAAGCTGTAACAAGTTTTCACCTGTATTACCTTTAAGGCGAGCAGCTTCTTTGTAGTAGTTACGGAATTGCTTTTCTAATACACCGTAGATACGACGTACTTTTTGCTTTTCACGTAATTGTAAACCGTAATCAGATAAGCGTCCTTTACGAGCGCCGTGCTGACCAGGTGCAGTCTCAAGTTTACACTTAGAGTCGATAGCTCTTACGCCGCTCTTAAGGAACAGGTCAGTACCTTCACGACGACTCAGCTTGAGCTTAGGGCCCAAATATCTTGCCATGTTATTTCTCCTAACCTATTGTTAAACGCGACGTTTCTTCGGTGGACGACAACCATTGTGTGGTATTGGCGTCACGTCAGTAATGTTGGTGATACGGTAACCAGCAGCATTCAAAGCACGTACAGCAGATTCACGACCTGGACCTGGACCTTTGATGAAAACTTCTAGATTTTTTAAACCGTATTCTTGAGCAGCAGTACCTGCACGCTCTGCAGCAACCTGAGCAGCAAATGGAGTAGATTTACGTGAACCACGGAAACCTGAACCACCGGCAGTAGCCCATGATAGTGCATTACCTTGACGGTCGGTAATCGTTACAATAGTGTTGTTGAAAGACGCATGAACATGAGCCATACCATCAGCAACTTGCTTTTTAACCTTTTTACGACGAATTGGTGTCTTAGCCATTTTACTATCCCCTTATCGCTTAATAGGCTTACGAGGACCCTTACGGGTACGCGCGTTAGTCTTTGTTCTTTGACCACGAAGTGGTAAAGAGCGACGGTGACGTAGGCCACGGAAACAACCAAGGTCCATAAGGCGCTTGATATTCAAAGTAACTTCACGACGAAGGTCACCTTCTACAGTGTACTTGCCAACTGCTTCACGCAATACGTCAAGTGTTTCGTCTGAAAGTTCACCGATTTTTGTGGTCTCGGCGATACCAGTCGCTTCTAAGATAGCCTTAGAGCGAGTCTTACCTATGCCATAAATAGCTGTTAAACCAATAACTGCATGTTTATGATCAGGGACGTTAATGCCAGCGATACGGGCCACTAACACATCTCCTATATTTGAATTTGGTAATCATCTGTTTGAAAAGCCCGTAAGGATACTCAAACGAAGACCAAATCACAACTAAAAACACAGGCCGAGAAACCTCAGCCTGCACGACTGTTTACTTAGCCTTGCCTTTGCTTATGCTTAGGCTCACTGCAAATTACGCGTACTACACCAGCACGTTTAATAACTTTACAGTTACGGCATATTTTCTTAACGGAAGCACGTACTTTCATTGCTCAACTCCGTAAACTGACCTTATCGACCGTAGCCTTTAAGGTTCGCTTTTTTCAGCACAGAATCATACTGATGTGACATCAGATGCGTCTGTACTTGTGCCATAAAGTCCATGATTACTACAACGATAATCAAAATTGATGTACCGCCGAAATAGAATGGCGTTTGCCATGCCATAGTCATGAATTCGGGCACCAGACAGATAAAGGTTATATACAAAGCACCTGCCAATGTCAGGCGTGTCATCACTTTATCAATGTATTTAGATGTCTGCTCACCTGGACGAATACCTGGGATAAATGCGCCAGATTTTTTCAGGTTGTCTGCCGTTTCACGCGGGTTAAAAACCAACGCTGTGTAGAAAAAGCAGAAGAAGATGATAGCCGCAGCTAAAACCATTGCATACAAAGGCTGACCTGGAGTCAACGTTGTAGCAATTGCTTGTAGCACATCAGCAACCGGACCTTCACCCTGGCCGAACCAGCTTGCAATTGTACCAGGGAACAGAATTATACTGCTAGCGAAGATTGGTGGAATAACACCCGCCATATTTACTTTCAGAGGTAAATGCGTGCTTTGAGCAGCAAATACTTGACGACCTTGTTGACGTTTGGCGTAGTTAACAACGATACGTCGTTGTCCACGTTCAAAGAATACAACAAGATAAGTAACAGCGAATACTATAACCGCAACCATCAACAGTACAAAAACATTCAAATCACCTTGGCGCGCCATTTCGGCTGTCGAACCAATAGCAGACGGCAGGTTAGCTACAATACCAACAAATATTAGAACTGAGATACCGTTACCGATACCACGTTCTGTTATCTGTTCGCCCAACCACATAAGGAACATAGTACCGGTTACTAAACTCACCACTGCGGTGAAATAGAATCCCATACCTGGGTTAACAACTAACCCGTTCATCATGCCCGGTAAGCTTGTGGCAATACCGATTGATTGGATAGTAGCAAGCACAAGCGTGCCGTAGCGTGTGTACTGGCTTATCTTTTTACGCCCTTGCTCACCTTCTTTCTTAAGCTCTATAAACGGCGGATACATATGCGTTAATAGTTGCGTAATAATCGAAGCCGAGATATACGGCATGATACCCAGTGCTAACACTGAAGCTCGCTCAAGCGCACCACCGCTAAACATGTTGAACATCTCAACAATGGTGCCCTTTTGTTGCTCGAAGAAATCGGCAAGTACAGCGGCGTCAATCCCAGGGATCGGCACAAATGAACCTAGACGGTAAATTATGATAGCACCCAATACGAAGAGTAATCGGCGCTTCAATTCCGAAAGTCCACCTTGTGCACTTTGTGTATCTTGACCTGGTTTAGCCATTAGTACTTCCTTAGTCTTCTACCTTGCCTCCGGCAGCTTCGATAGCTTCGCGTGCACCTTTAGTAGCCTTAAGGCCTTTAACGGTAACAGCGCGTGAAACTTCGCCAGATTTAACAACTTTAACGAACTGAACGTTCTTTTTAACTAGACCAGCTGCTTGTAACGCGCTTAGGTCTACCACATCGCCTTCAACTTTAGCGATTTCGTATAGGTTAATTTCTGCAGATACTAATGATTTGCGAGAAGTGAAACCGAACTTAGGTAGACGACGTTGCATAGGCATTTGACCGCCTTCGAAACCAACGCGTACTTTACCGCCAGAACGTGATTTTTGACCTTTGTGACCACGGCCACCAGTCTTACCAAGACCAGAACCGATACCACGACCAACACGTTTTGGAGCAGTTTTTGAACCTGCAGCAGGTGAAAGTGTATTCAAATGCATCGAATTACCCCTCTACCTTAACCATGTAATAAACCTGGTTAATCATACCACGTACACATGCTGTGTCTTCTAACTCAACAGTGTGATTGATACGACGTAAACCAAGACCGCGTAATGTAGCTTTATGCTTCGGTAAACGACCGATAGAGCTTTTTACTTGTGTTACTTTTACAGTTTTATTAGCCATGGTTTACCCCAAAATCTCATCTACTCGAAGACCACGTTTTGCAGCGATCGACTGAGGAGAATTCATGTTCTCAAGAGCTGAGATCGTTGCACGTACAACGTTGATCGGGTTAGTAGAACCGTAACATTTAGAAAGTACGTTCTGCACACCAGTCACTTCAAGTACTGCACGCATAGCACCACCTGCAATGATACCAGTACCTTCAGATGCTGGTTTCATAAACACTTGTGAGCCAGCATGACGTCCTTTAACAGGATGCTGTAATGTGTTGCCATTTAGGTCTACGTTGATCATGTTACGACGTGCTTTTTCCATTGCTTTTTGAATAGCAGCTGGAACTTCACGTGCTTTACCATAACCGAAACCTACTTTACCTGCGCCATCACCAACTACAGTTAGTGCAGTAAAGCTAAAGATACGACCACCTTTAACTACTTTAGACACACGGTTCACCGCGATTAGCTTTTCAGCTAAATCAGGCTGTTGTTGCTTTGCTTCTACGTTAGCCATTGTCTACTCCTAGAATTGCAAACCGGCTTCACGCGCAGCATCAGCTAGCGCCTTCACACGGCCGTGATATTTAAAGCCACTGCGATCAAAAGCAATCTTTTCGATGCCTTTGTCAGCCGCACGTTCAGCAACCGCTTTACCAACTGCTTGTGCAGCTGCAACGTTGCCTGTGCCTTTAACTGTTTCGCTAATAGCTTTCTCAACAGTAGAAGCAGCAGCCAGTACATTACCCTCAGCGTTTACAACTTGAGCGTAAATGTGACGTGGCGTGCGGTGGATAACAAGACGCGTTGTGCCTTGTTCAATATAATTTCTACGAGTGCGTTTAGCACGACGTAGACGAGCTGTTTTTTTATCCATCGTCTTACCTTACTTCTTCTTAGCCTCTTTACGGCGTACATTCTCATCTGAATAACGAACACCTTTACCTTTATAAGGCTCAGGTTTACGGTATGCACGAATGTTAGCAGCTGTTTGACCAACTAACTGCTTATCTACGCCCTTAACTAGAACTTCTGTTTGGCTTGGAGTTTCAATCGTAATTCCTTCAGGAACTGCGAAATTAACTGGGTGCGAGAAACCAAGAGTTAAGTCTAAAACTTTGCCCTTAGCTGCAGCACGGTAACCAACACCTACTAACTGAAGTTTCTTCTCGTAACCTTCATGCGTACCAACAACCATGTTGTTGATTAGAGCGCGAGCAGTACCTGCTTGTGCCCATGCATTGGCTACGCCTTCACGAGGTAAAGTTGTAATAACGTTGTCGTTAACTTGTACTTCAACTGCATCGTTGATAGTACGAGTAAGTTCACCGTTTTTGCCTTTAACTGTGATTTCCTGGCCTTTTAATGTAACTTCTACACCGGCAGGAACGTTTATTGGTGCCTTTGCTATGCGAGACATAGTTCCCCTCCGATTAAGCTACAAAACCAATGATTTCACCACCAACGCCTGCACTACGTGCTGCGCGGTCTGTCATTAGGCCTTTAGAAGTTGATACGATAGCGATACCTAAACCACCCATTACCTTTGGTAATTCGTCACGTCTCTTATAGATACGTAGACCAGGGCGACTTACACGCTGGATATTTTCAATAACAGCTTTGCCTTCGAAGTACTTTAACTCGATAGAAAGCTCAGGTTTTACATCACCACTTACTGAGAAGTCTGCGATGTAACCTTCATTTTTTAATACATTAGCTACTGCTACTTTCAGTTTCGAATTAGGCATCGTTACAGATACTTTCTTCGCTGACTGACCGTTACGGATTCGTGTAAATAAATCCGCGATAGGATCTTGCAAGCTCATAGTCTTACTCCCATGATTCTATTACCAGCTAGCCTTTTTAAGGCCAGGAATTTCACCGCGCATAGCTGCTTCGCGAACTTTAATACGGCTCATGCCGAATTTGCGAAGGAAACCATGTGGGCGGCCCGTAATGTTACAACGATTACGTTGACGTGCAGGGCTAGAATCACGAGGTAAAGCTTGTAGCTTAAGTACCGCGTCCCAACGATCATCTTCAGATGTATTAACATCACTGATGATAGCTTTTAGTGCTGCACGCTTTTCAGCGTACTGAGCAACTAGTTTAGTGCGCTTTGCTTCGCGCGCTTTCATAGAATTCTTTGCCATAACCCTACCCTTATTTCTTGAATGGGAAGTTAAACGCTTCTAACAACGCACGGCCTTCCTCATCTGATTTCGCAGATGTAGTGATTGTGATATCCATACCGCGTACACGGTCTACTTTATCATAATCAATTTCTGGGAAGATGATTTGTTCACGTACGCCCATGCTGTAGTTACCGCGTCCATCAAAAGACTTAGCACTCACACCACGGAAGTCACGGATACGTGGGATAGCGATTGAAACCAAACGCTCAAAAAAGTCCCACATACGCTCGCCGCGTAGGGTTACTTTACAACCAATCGGGTAACCTTCACGCACTTTGAAGCCAGCAACAGATTTGCGTGCTTTAGTGATTAAAGGTTTCTGACCAGAGATAGCTTCTAGATCCGCAACAGCGTTATCTAAAATCTTCTTGTCAGCTAAGGCTTCGCCCACACCCATATTTAATGTGATCTTCTCGATCTGAGGGACTTGCATGACAGAGCTGAAACCAAACTTCTCTTGAAGTTCAGCAACTACTTTGTCTTTATATACTTCATGCAGTTTCGCCATCATTCTACTCCAACTATTAGATAGTTTTACCAGTAGATTTAAAGATACGTAATTTCTTACCATCTTCAATCTTGAAACCTACACGATCTGCTTTGCTCGTTTCCGAGTTGTAGATCGCAACGTTTGATACGTCGATAGACGCCTCTTTCTCAACAATACCGCCAGCTTGGTTCAACTGTGGAACCGGCTTTTGGTGTTTCTTGATTAAGTTAATGCCTTCGACAAATACTCGACCAGACTCGGTTACAACTGAAAGCACTTTGCCGCGCTTACCTTTGTCTTTACCTGCTAGTACGATTACTTCGTCATCACGACGGATTTTTGCTGCCATGATAGACTCCTTACAGTACTTCTGGGGCTAGTGAAACGATTTTCATGAACTTTTCATTACGAAGTTCGCGAGTCACAGGGCCGAAAATACGAGTACCAATAGGCTGCAAGTTATCATTTAAGATAACAGCCGCATTGCTGTCGAAACGGATCAATGAACCGTCTGGACGACGAACGCCTTTTTTGGTACGCACAACTACCGCGTTTTTAACATCACCTTTCTTCACTTTACCGCGAGGAATCGCTTCTTTTACAGAAACTTTAATGATATCGCCAATCGCTGCATAGCGACGGTGTGAACCACCAAGGACTTTTATACACTGCACTTTGCGAGCGCCGCTGTTATCAGCAACTTCCAGCTGAGTTTGCATTTGGATCATGTTAATGACCTCCGGTGTAGTAATTACAACTTGTCTTAAATTTGTTTAAAATCAAGACATTTCGATTGAATTCCACTCAAAAAACATACTAGATGTCTCTTAAGGGCGGGCAATTGTATCAGCATTGAGGGGGGAGTGGTAGGTTATTTTTTAATTAATTTAATAGGGATGCTAAATTAAAACGAGGTTTTCTATGCTATTTATCTAATTTACAGGTGGTTATAAAACAAACAAGGCATCTTGTTGATGCCTTGTTTTATATCAGTAATTAAAATTAGCCAAACAAACCTTTTAATTTGTCTTTAATTTTATCTTTAGCTTTGTCTTTTGCATCATCAAGCTTTTGCTTAGCTTCATCTTTTAAAGCATTGCTTACATCAAGCTTTATATTCACGTCATGAAACGGGCCTTTTATGCGTAAAGGAACTTTAAAGCCAGTACTGTCATCGGTTGTACCTTGACCTTCAATAGAGTCCACGACGCCTGTTACTAGTCGATAGTTAACGAGCGTTTGCGGTAAATCAACGTCTCCTTCACCTGAAATGCGTATTAAAGGGCTGATCAACGATAAATCAGTATTTTTGCCTACGCCATTGGTAAAGTTAAAACTACCAGAAAGTGCAGAGAAATCGGTTTTCTCAGATTCTTCAAATCCTGTATCTAATCCCTCAGACACGGCATTAAAGTTGCCTTTAACTAGCTCTTTACCCTTACGCACCATTTCCGCTACGTTTGCTCCCTTAACGGCACCATCCGCGAACTTGAACCCTAGCTTACCATTAAGCGCGTTAATAAACGTTTTTTGGCTTTGCCCTGCTGTGGTTAGATTCCAACTTAAAGAGCCCTTGCCCAT
Source organism: Pseudoalteromonas sp. APC 3495 (assembly GCF_030407645.1). Taxonomy (NCBI): domain Bacteria; kingdom Pseudomonadati; phylum Pseudomonadota; class Gammaproteobacteria; order Alteromonadales; family Pseudoalteromonadaceae; genus Pseudoalteromonas; species Pseudoalteromonas sp. APC 3495. The sequence continues at coordinate 9,901 of NZ_JASDDA010000018.1, forward strand.
TAGCTTATCAAAGCCTGCAGCATCAGTAAGTAAGGGCTGTGCCTCTATTTTATCTAAATCGAAGTTGGTTGCTATTTTATAAGGGGTATTTTGGGCATTGATAGTAACCACCCCTTTACCTGTTCCTTCATAAGCGACAAAGCTATCTAAGCTTAATTTAGCAATGCTATTTTTAAGTGCCATAGTAAACTGATTAGCGCCTAGTTTAATGTCGTTAGCTTTTAAACCACTTGAACGAACAATCACATTTGCATCTAATGCACTTAAGCCACTTAAATCAATTTTAGTATCATCCCACACTATTGGCTCTGCAGGCTTAGACTCGTCTTTTACTGGGGCTTCTTTTTTAGCTACGGTTTCTGGTAAGTAAGGATTTAAATCAAGCATCCCTAGGTCAATATCAGCATTAACCGCTAAACGGCTGCCTAGATTCACCTTACTTTTACCTTTAATCTCGAGAGCATCGAGCGTTGCAACTAATTCTGTTAGGTTAAACTCCTCACTGAGCAAGTGCATTTGGGTATTGATACTAAAGGCATTAAACGCATTGTCTTTAGCGTTTAAGTCAACCCCTTGCCAGTTAGCAATATTTTTAACTGAATCACCGTTAAGTGCTAATAACCCTTTAATATCTTGGCCTTGTTTGGCTATGCTGCCATCAAACGTTAAATCGACTAAACGTGAGTTAAGCGTTTGCTTTACATTAAATGGGGCACCTTCAATCGCTTTTGCTGGAGTATCAAGTTTTACATCAAGCTCAAATCGCTCTTGCATATAAGTAATAGCCCCTTTGACTTCGAGCTGTTTGCGCAGTGAAGGCAGTAATATAGCCAGTTCTAAATCGCTAATTTGTTGTTTAGCACCCGTTTGACCATCTAAATATGTAAACGACCCGCCATAAATAGCGACTTCACCTAATTGAATATCAAAGTTTTCAGGTAGTTTGACTGCCTCACCCGATTGAGTTTGCTGCTCAGGTTGCTTGGCCACTGCATCAAATAACTGCCAGTTAGCTTTACCGCTTTTATCGGTTTCTAGCAAAATATCAGGCTCATTAATGACAAACTTTTCTAGCTTTAACTCGCCACCGAGTAATGAAAGCCAAGGAATATGAACGGCAAGTTGCTGCATACTTGCCATATCAGCGCGAGAGCCGCTAGGCATATTGGCAAAATGCACATCATTAAGCTCTAATTTTAATGCAGGGAATACACTGAGGGTTTTATCGCCCTTTATGGTTAATGTGCGCCCGGTTGTTTTTTCAACCTGCTCAGACACTTTATTAAAAATGGTATCAGTAGGAATTAAAAAAGGTGCAGCAACAATTAACGCTATGCATAGCAATAATATGACACCAATAACTTTAAATAAGGTCTTCATGATCATCCTTTCAAACGTGCAAATAATGTTCTTATCATAGCGGGAGTTAACACTAAAAGCATTGTTAAATAAATAAAAAACATATCAATTAGGGCATCCCTTTTTAAAATCAGGTTTTCAAAACTCATTTTAATAAATTTAAAGATTCATGCCCCTGATTACATTGCTGCAATTGTTCGGTATGATCCCCGGCCCTGTTGTATTTAGCCTAAATAAGCTAAAATGTAGCGACTAAAAAATATATCTAACCGGAGAGTCTACAAGGCATGAAGAAACTGCTAATTTCACCGTCAAAAATGGCATTAGGCGAACAAGAAAGTCAAATTTATCAAAACATTCTGAAGCAATCTTCAGAGCTAAGCCTAAACCTGATGGCCGTGAAAGTGGAAAACCATCCAGAAGATTTTTTAGGTTGGTGTTACGAGCTATTAAGTGCAAGCCGCGACCGCATTAATTACGACTTACTCGAAACCTCACAATTACCATTATTAAAAAAACTGCACGACCAACTTATTTCAGCGATTAGCTTTTTACAGTTAAAAACATTACGGGTAGCACCTTGGCCGGTAGTGAGTATGTTTGTAGAACAACATAAAGAACTGGTGGCACTTGATGAGCAATTACGTTTAACTGCTTATATCTCAGGCCTGCGTGAAAAGCCGTTAAAAGATATGATCCCTGAAGACTTACTCGCTTTTAGCGGTAAGCATATGGCATCACTCGATCCGAGTACTTATAACTTTGATGTAGAATGGTTTGCCTCTACCAAAAGCGCCAAAGGTTTTCACCTGATGCTGGCTGATTTGCCAGGTGCATTCGACGATGCACTCAGCAACATTCCACTTGAGGGTGATGTAGCGCTAGGTAATTACCAACAATTTGTAATTGCTTATTTGAGTGCATTTAATGGTAGTGATGAAAAACCAACTCTGGCGCCTGCCACCCGTTTATTAGCAATGCGCCGCCCTGATGTATTTACACCGATTAGTAACAGTCGCTTAGATGCACTTTGCTCCGCACTTGGTATCACCAAATTAAATAACCGTGACTTTGAGCGTTACTGGCAAGATGTAGTACAAAGCATTCACGCTATGTCATGGTTTAAAATGGCCAATGCAGGTAATGAACTAGAAACTCAGTTAGTGGATATAAAAGCGCTAATACCTTGCTTTTTTTATTATGCAGATACGAATACTGCAGATAACTCTAACTACATTAAGCTACTAAATAAACCTACACGTAGCACTTCGAGCAGCAGTAAAGCGCCACGCCGAGGTAAAGAATCTGCTGAGATTTTAGTGGATCGCGCTCTTGCTGCTGATGATATCCCAGAACATATTCGTGCTAAACGTGACTCTATTATTAGCGAAGTACAAAAAGGCCGTAGTGTAAACGAAACAATTACACTTATGCGTACCATTTTTGGTTAAAACGTATATCAAACGCAATTAGCTTTAATAAACTAGCTTAACGTTAGGGTCTGTAGACCTTTCAAGGTTAAATTTTCAAAGGTCAATAGATCCTAATATAGATAGCCTGGTAGCGCTCTAATGGTGCAGCCAGGCTTTTTTTTGCACCAGCAGTGTGTTCTTTCCTTACATACTTTTCACTAAGCGTCTTTGCGCATAACTTCAACACCTTGTTTTATAATATAAAATTTATTTTTTATTAAATAAATGGAAGCTGGCACATACAGTGCAATTCCCCCTGCAGTAACGTAATAATACGCCGCCGTTCAAAAGGTTGTAGTCGTTTATAATAAAAAACCTTGGCGTGCAAAATCATACAATGGGAAATGAAACATGCTAAAACTACAAAAAACAATACTCATCGGTGCATTGGCATTAACAGGAATGACATCAACTACTGCATTTGCCGAAGTAACAGCCAATGCAGCCGCTACTTCTAACTACTTATGGCGCGGACAAGAGCAAACTGGGGGCGATGCAGCTGTATCTGGCGGTATTGATTACGCTAATGAATCTGGATTTTATGCAGGTACGTGGGCGTCAAATGCGTCTTGGGCCGATGAAATGACCTACGAACTAGACTTATACGCCGGTTTTGGCGGCGCTATTAATGAAAACGTAAGTTATGACGTAGGTTATATTTATTACGCTTACCCAGATGCGGCATCAGGTGCCGATGCAGATTTTTCAGAAGTTTACGGTAGCATTAGTGTGCAAGGTTTTACATTTGGTGCAGCCGTACTTGCAACATCTGCTGCCAGTGGTGATGGTACTGATTTTGGTGATTCACTGTATTTAAACGCCGATTACAGCTTCGCTGTTGGTAGCAATGGCACTGAAATGGCGCTACACATAGGGCATTACTCAGGCGATTTCATCGGTGATGACAATATTATTGATTATGGTGTATCAGTGTCTAAAGATGGTTTTACCTTTGGCCTATCTGATAACGACATGGACGGCTCAGATGTTAAAGCTTATGTAGCCTACGCTGTCGACTTTAGCCTATAAAAAGAATGTGTTACTTGCTGCAACACTAAGGGCCGAAAGGCCCTTTCTCGTTTTAAATAACTTAACTAGATCTAATCACGCCACACCTTGTTAACAAACCGTTACAATTAATAAATCAACTTACCTCGCTTTTACCTTAGTATATGACTGATAACTATATAGTTCACTATTGAGAAAATCATAAAGGAATAATCATGAAGTCATCTAACGCGCTATCTGCTTGTATCGACATTTTTATCAGCCCAAGCAAGGCTTTTAATGGGCTAAAAGAAGCTAAAGGCTGGTCTTGGCTTGCTTTTGCACTTCTCGCTCTAACCCTTGCAGCCTCTGCTTATACATTTTATACCACTGCAGACTCACAATTTATTTTAGACCAGCAGGTTGCTGCAGCGAGTGTGGATGCCACAATCGGCGAGAAAAAAATGATCCGTCAAAGTATGGAGCAAAGCCTCGATAACCAAGTGTGGTTTGCAATTGGCGGGGGTATTTTCGGCCTTCTTTTTATAAATGCACTCCTATCTGGGTATTACATGTTGATATCTAAGCAAGACCCTGATGCTAATTATAGCTATGGTGCGTGGTATGGTTTTGGTGTTTGGAGCATGATGCCCATGGTTATTTCAAGTTTAGGTGTTGTTGCGCTAGTTCTTACAGCCAGTAACAATGAATTACCTATTAGTTTATTCAATTACGCGTCTATAAATCAGTTATTTCTGGGATTAGAGCTTGGAGATAGCTTCTATAATATGATGGAGAGTTTAAGTATTTTTAGTCTTTGGAGCATAGCTTTGGTTGCTATTGGGTTAAAGTGTTGGACTAATTTCAGCTTTAATAAAGCACTTCTTTTTGCTGCGCTACCGACCATTATCATTTACAGCATCTGGACAATTATTATTGTTGCTTAAAGGAATGTAGGCAAACTTTTCTGCCTACTCATAAATACGGAAATAAAAATGAAAAAAGCGATTATCATTACCCTTGCAATTGCAGCTTTTATTGCTCTTATCGTATCAAAGCAAATTACTGGCGATGAAAAAGCACCAGAGGTAAATGTTGCACAGGTTGAGCAAGGTAGTATTGCAGACTCCATTATGGCCTCTGGCAATTTAGTCTTTAATACTCAAGTGCAGTTACGTTCAGAGGTAACCGGACGAGTCGACAAGGTGTTTGTTGAAGAAGGGCAAAGTGTAAAACAAGGCGACATTTTAATGCGCTTAGATACCACTGCTTTTGAGTCAGAAGTAACACGTAATAAAGCGGTATTGCGAGCTAGCGAAATAGAAATTAAACACAGTAAAACACGCCTTTTGAACTTTGAACGTCAGCTTAAACGTCAAAAAGAGCTTTATGACGTAGGCCTAGCAGGGCAAGAAGTATACGAGAACTTACAAAATGCACGCGACCTTGCCAAAATAGATATTGAAGCCAGAGTAGAGTCTTATAATCAAGCCAAAGCCTCTCTTTCAATCGCTGAAGATAGACTTAGCAAAAGTGTATTTCGTGCTCCAATGAGTGGTTTGCTCGCCTCAGTAAATATTAAAGAAGGCGAAACCGTTATTGCCGGCACCACTAATATTATTGGCTCAGATTTAATGCTGGTTGCCGACCCAAGCGCTATTTTAGCTGAGCTCAGAGTTGATGAAACTGATATTGCTGGCATTAAATTGGACCAGCATGCAGATATTTATGCTGCTGCGTACCCCAATCAACCCTTCACTGGCAAGGTCATTAACATTGGAACCTCAGCAAAAAACCAAGCAGGTTCACAAGGTTTATCATTTCGAGTGAAAGTGTTACTTGATAATACCGATAGGCAACTATATGCAGGTATGAGCTGCCGTGCAGAAATCGCAACAAGCCTTGCTGTGAATGGCTTAAAGCTCCCTATCGAAGCCGTACAAAAAGAAGATGACAAAACGTTTGTATGGCGTTTAAACGACGATAACACTGTAAGCAAAGCCTATGTAGAAGTGGGTATTTCTTCAGATATAGAGCAAGCAATTACCCAAGGTTTAAATAAAGGGGAGCGAATTGTTATTGGCCCTGCACGTCCTATCAGTAAACTAAAAGAAAATGATACGGTAAAAGTTAAGCAAACAACTGCCAAGGATGCGCAATAATGTCGGCGGTAATCAAGCTTGAGCATATTAACAAGCAATACAAAATGGGTGAGCAAATATTTAAGGCCCTAGATGATGTAAACGTGGTCATTAATGAAAACGAGTATGTCGCTATAATCGGTCCTTCAGGTTCAGGTAAGTCAACTTTAATGAACTTATTGGGTTGCTTAGATACTCCAACTACTGGGGATTACTTTTTAAAAGATAAACTTGTAAAAAGTATGACAGAAACCGAGCTCGCTCATCAGCGTAACGAAAGTGTTGGCTTTATTTTTCAGAGCTTTAACTTACTTCCGCGTGCGTCGGCACTTGAAAATGTGATGCAGCCTTTGGTTTATAGGTTTATACCCGCAAAACAACGTAAACAAAAAGCCCTCGATGCACTCAAACGTGTAGGACTCGGTGATAAAGTGGATCATCTATCAAGCCAGTTGTCTGGTGGGCAACGCCAGCGTGTTGCCATTGCACGAGCGCTAGTGACTAAACCGCATATTTTACTCGGTGACGAACCAACCGGGAATCTAGACAGCAAAACTACCACTGAAATTATGGCGCTATTTGATGAGCTACATAATGAAGGCCACACCATTATTTTGGTAACTCACGAACAAGATATTGCAGATCATTGCCAGCGAGTTATTCGCTTAGTTGATGGCAAGGTAGTGAGCGATGTGCGTAAAGGTGAAGGAGACAAACAGCATGTTTAAATCTGCTATTGCAATTATGGAAGGAACAAAAGCAGCACTAATGGCCATTAAAGCCAATGCCATGCGAAGCGCACTCACTTGTTTAGGGATTATAATTGGGGTTGCCGCGGTTATTACAGTGGTAGCCGTTATGCAAGGCTTTACTAAGCAAATTAACGATCAACTCGCAGATATGGCACCTGATGTAACCACAATTAAACCCTTTACCAGCATTGAACAAGAAATGGTGGGCAAAAATGCTAAACTCACTTACAACGATTTTTTAGTCTTAAAAGCCCGAGTAAAAGAGGCTGAAACACTCACTGCACTGATGTTTACTTGGCGTTTTTCTGGTGGCGCTGAATATGGAAATAAAAGCCACTCATCACGAGTAATGGGTACAGAGCAAGATTACCAAAAAGCGTATAGAACCTTTCCAGAACTTGGGCGCTTTATTCGCGCAGAGGATGATGAAAAGCGCCGTCGAGTCGCTTTTATTGGTCCATCCATTATTGAAAAGCTAAACCTGCCAAAAAACCCTGTAGGCGAATATATTAAACTTGGCGGCGAGTGGTTTAGAATTATTGGCGTGGCTGAAAAACAAGGTAGTTTATTGGGGTTCGATCAAGACGATTATATTAATATTCCCATCAGTACCATGAGCGCATTAGAGGGTCCAAGTAGCAGCAGCAATGTACAAATTATGTTTAGACTCAAAGAAGACAGTGATGAAGAATTGGTACTTGCTAAAATCACTCGCATTTTACGCCAATTACATAAACTAAAAGACAATCAAGAAAACGACTTTGAATTTGAAACAGCTGAAAAAGCACGCGCTAACGTTGATAAATTTACAGGTAGCGCTACAGCAATTACCGCAGGGATTGTAGGTATCAGTCTTGTTGTTGGCGGTATTGGTGTAATGAACATTATGCTTGTATCTGTCACCGAACGCACCCGTGTGATAGGCACATTAAAAGCACTGGGGGCGACTCCTGGTTTTATCATGCTGCAATTTTTAGTTGAAGCCGTGGTGCTGTCATTATTTGGAGGCTTAATTGGCTTAGTCATTGGCTATGGTGCTGCCGAGCTCATTTCGCTCTCTGTACCAAGCATGCCCGACGCTTATATACCAGGCTGGGCTATTATGCTGTCGTTTGGTTTTACCTCTTTAATCGGTATTGTATTTGGTTTAGCTCCCGCAATAAAAGCAGCTAGGCTTAATCCCATTGATGCCTTACGTTATGAATAAACACTCAAAATAGCGACCTGTTTGCTTAAAATAGTATCCTAAAATAGCTGACTTTTACTGTTTTAGGATACCTAATAGGCTCTTATCTATTGGCTAAGCCTTGTAATATGATATAAATATTTTATGCGTAGCGCGGGTTTTATAAACCTTAGCAGATAAAGCCTTTGCTGCTATTTTAAACCACACACTCTAAAAATAAGAAGCGAACAGCCATGCAAAATCATAAAAGCCAACCATTAGCCGATTTTATAGAATACCCTCAAGAGGAAATGCTGACGCGTGCGAATGAGTTTTTACAAACGAGTCAACGCCGTCATAGTATTCGCAGCTTTAGTAACCGCCCAGTGCCAAAAGAAATCATCGAAACCTGTATAAAAGCGGCAGGTACAGCACCTAGTGGCGCAAACCACCAGCCATGGCATTTTGTGGCCATTAATAGTGCAGATGTTAAAAAACAAATACGAGAGGCCGCTGAAAAGCTAGAGCGCTCATTTTATGAAGGTCGCGCAGGCGAAGAATGGCTTGATGCATTAAAACCCTTAGGCACCGATGCTAACAAACCCTATTTAGAGCACGCGCCATGGTTAATCGCGGTGTTTAGTCAAAAAAAGGGGGGTGTAAATACGGACGATAAAAACACCAATTACTATGTGCATGAATCGGTAGGCCTTGCCACTGGCTTTTTAATTCAAGCCTTGCACCGCGCAGGCCTTGCAACACTTACCCACACACCAAAACCGATGAGTTTTCTAACCGATATTTGTGGGCGTGATAAAGACAACGAACGCCCTTATATGTTACTTATTACCGGTTACCCAGATGAGCATGCAACAGTGCCGCTGCACGCCCTAGATAAAAAGTCGATTGATGAAATTGCGAGTTTTATTTAGTCGCTTTGACTTGGCATGTAATCAACAGCAAGTACATCACCCTCTTTTAGGCCTGCTATTACGTGTTGCTGGTTATTTATAATACTGCTTAAACGCACGAAACGTTTAACCAGCGTTTCGTTTTCAAGTACATACACCATATTGAGCTGACCAAATTCATGCACCCAACGTGGATCAATTAATACACCTTGGGTACTTTTTATTGGTAACTGTAGTTGAGCATAAAGGCCTGGCATTAAACCAAGTTGCGCATCGGCTTCTAAACGAATAAGCAAGCTGCGCGCCGCGTTATCTGCCACTGGTACAATTTCGCTCACCGTTGCGGGTGTTGTTATATCTAGAGAAGGTAATACCACATTTAAACTGTCCCCTACTCTTAATTTTACTGCTTGTTGTTCACGTACATTAAATTCAAGCTGTAACTGTAATGGGTTATACAAAGTAATCAGCGGTTTACCGGGTGTTGCAGTATCGCCAGGTTCAGTTAGACGCTCAACGACCACGCCCGAAATAGGGGCAGTAATACGCGTATAATTAAGCGATACCTGAGCTTGCGTTTGCTGTTGCTTAGCAACCGCTAAATTAGCGGTTAAGTTTTCAAACTTTGCTTTGGCGTCATCTAATTCACTAACAGATACTAATCCTTGCGCATTTAAATCAATCATTCTGGCTAGTTGCTTTTTAGCTTGCGTTAACGACGCTTGCACCGCATTAATATTTGCGCTGCTTTGCGCTAACGCCGCTTTAAAATCATCTTGCTTGAGCATAATAAGTAAATCTCCCTTAGCGACTTTATCGCCAGCACGTACTTTTAACTGCTCAACCTGCGCCATAACATGCGATGAAATTTGCGTATTTTGTTTTGCTATTACACTACCTGGTACCTGCTCAGTGCCTGCAATACTTTGCAGCGTTACCGTTACTCGCTCACCTTGATAGCTCGTTATTTGTGATTCTTTTAAGCCAGCAGCTTTCTTGTCAGAAAAGCTGCCTGCCATATAAAACACAGCCATAATAATGACAAATAACGCGGCAAATGTGCCTATAAGTTTTGATTTACCCTGCATGCGCTTTATCCTCTGTGCTTGCAAACACTAAATAATAAACAAGCGGTACTACAAATAATGAAAATAATGTAGACGCCACAATGCCAAAAATAATCGCAATCGCGAGCCCGCTAAATACCGGATCGAGTGTGATCACTAAGTTACCCAACAAAGTGGTACCTGCGGTTAGGAGCACAGGGCGCATTCGCACCGTACCCGCTGCAACAAGCGCCTCTTTAATTGCCATGCCTTGGCCGCGAGCTTGATTAATAAACTCAACCAAAATAAGTGAGTTACGCACCACGATACCTGCAAGGGCAATCATGCCTATCATCGCTGTGGCAGTAAATAATACCGGCTCTGGGGCACCTGCTATGGAGCGCTCACCAAACTGATTTAACAGCCAAAAACCTGGCATTATACCTATCACTGTTAACGGAATAGCCGACATGATAATCAGCGATAAACTCGCCGACTGTGTTTGTACCCGTAAAATTATAAATATGGCACTGAGCGCAAACGCAAAGGCAATGCCCATATCTCTAAATACATCAATGGTTATGCGCCATTCCCCCTCGCCGCTAAAGCTGACATGGGTTCCTTTTGGTAATTGCCATGGAGCAGTTCCGCCATTATTAAAAAAGTGACGACCTACCCACGATGTTTTAACAAACTCATCGTTTGATACATTTAAATCAGCATTCACATCAGCAATCACTTCCGCTGGTGTGCGCCCATTAAGCTCAGCCATAACATAAATCACGTCGCGCTGATCTTTACGAACAATCGTTTTAGCAACATGATGTTGTGTAAATTCACCGAGTTCTGAAAGCGATACTAACGGCCTTGGCGCACTGCTAAAACCAAACTCGTTACTGGTTTTAGCTAAATCTCTGTCGCCCCTTACCTGAAGTGCAAGTAATTGCGAAAGCTGATTTCGCTCGCTGTACGGTAGCTGTAATTTAATATCAACGGGCTCTGTTTCATTGCTCACATAAAGTACACCTACGTTTTCACCTTGAGAGGCAATACTGAGTGTTTGTGCAATATTTTGAGTTGAAACCGCACTGAGTGCGGCCTTGGTTTTATTGGTAACAAAACGTTGTAATGGCGAGGGTGCCACCATTGAGGTATCGACTTCAACTACATGAGGCTCTTGTTGTAAACGCGCAGCTAACTGCTGGGCAGCGTGAGAATGTGTTTGCTCATCAACAAAAGCATCCCGGTAAACCTCAGCAACTAAGGTACTCAGTACCGGCGGCCCTGGTGGTACTTCAACGACTTTTATTACAATGCCATCGGTTGCTAGCATCGCGAGCTGTTCGCGAAGGCGCATAACCACTCCATGGGATTGATGATCGCGCTCAGACTTATCCACTAACAATACCCTCAGCTCGGCGAGATTCGCTGCCTCACGGCGATAATAACCGCGCACCATACCATTAAAATCCATACTAGAGGGTTGGCCAACATAGGCCGCTATTTCACTTACTTCGTTTAATTGCCATGTGAGTGTTTGGATTTGTTTAGTAAATGCAGCTGTGCGCTCCAGATTAGTCCCCTCTGGCATATCTATCAGTACTTGCAGCTCATTTTTATTATCAAAAGGGAGTAGCTTTAAAGGCACCAAACGCATCACGGGTAACATGGCGCTAATAATAAATAATGCTAGGGTTAGCCACAAAACAAGTTTTGCTCGCCCCTTAGAAACCAATAATGGGCTTAATATTCTTTGATATGCACCAACTTTAGGAGCAAGCTCGGAGGGTTGTTCGTTATCAGGCTTGAGTAACTTCATCGCAAGCCAAGGGGTTACAAAAAATGCAACAATGGTAGAAACCATCACGCTAACCGGCACATTAAATGCCATAGGTGCCATGTACGGCCCCATCATTCCGGTGATAAATGCCAGTGGAATAAACGCCACCATTATAGTGAGTGTCGACATAAGCAAGGCATTTCGAATTTCGCTCATTGCACCAACAATCTGCTGTTTTTTATCGCCTTTTTTATTCAAAAAGCGGCTAATATTATCAATACCTGTGATTGGGTCATCTACCAGTAAACCCAAAGATAAAATAAGCGCAAATAAGGTCACCCGGTTAATGGTGTAACCAAATGCAAAATCTAATGAGAGTGTAATGCCATAACAAATAGGCACAGCCAGCCCTACCACAACCGCCGGACGCCAACCTAAAAACACCCCCACAAATATCACCACAGTAAAGACCGCAAAGACTAAACTTGAAGTGAGGTTATTTACTTTTTCATCGGCAGTTTGGCCATAATCTCTTAATACCGCATAGCTCACCTCAGTGGGTAATAGCGTGCGTGTTAGCTGCGTCATCATTTGATGAACATCGTTGGCGACGGCAACAGCGTTCGTGCCGGTTTGTTTTGCAACGCTTAGTGTTACCATTGGTAAATGCTGCTGGTTTGCCGATTGAGCAAGCCATTGGTAATGCTTAGCTTCACTTGGGCCATCAATAACGTTTGCAACATCAAGCAAGTAAACACTTTTGCCATTAACAACATTCACTACTAGCTGTTCTACAGCAGATTGACTTCGTAGAACATCACCTGCTTGCAATTCAATTTGCTGCTGACCATCAACCACACTGCCTACTTGCGTTAGTTGATTAGACACGCTTAATGCATAAAAAACGTCATTTACGGTTGTTTGGTGGGCAGCCAATGCGCTGGCATTTAAATTAATGGTGAGGGTTCGTTTACGACCAGCAATGACTTTTACTTCACTGGTGTGTTCAATACGCTGTAAACTGTTGGCTATTTCGTTAGCAAAGCGGGTTAACTCGTAATCACCATAAAGTTGTGGGTCTTTACTGTATAGCCCCAGCATAACAATAGGTACATCATCCACTTCAACGGGCCGTATTTGCCAACTTTTGATAACAGAAGCCATAGTATGTTGATAACTGTTAAGTTTTGCATAGGTATCTAAAATAGCTTGTTCGCGGTCATGGCCAACCTCAAAGCGAAGTGTAACCACTGCGGCATTCGTTTGTGTAGTGGAATAAATATGTTCCACACCGCCAAGTTGGGCAAGTAGCTTTTCAAGTGGCTGGGTAACCAATCTGGCTACCTCTGGAGCTTCTACGTTGGGCGCCGATACGTATATATCGAGCATAGGCACCACTATTTGTGGTTCTTCTTCTCGCGCTGTTTGTTGTAAAGCAAATAAGCCAAACAAAATCGACAACACAAAAATAATAACCGGAATACGGCCACTTAAGCTGCTTTTTACTGCGTTATCAATCATGCTCATAACTTTTAGCCCTTGCAAAACAGTCCATATAATGTGCCTAACAAATGCACGGCATTTTGATCAATCACGCGGTAATAGATAGTTTGGCTTTCGCGGCGAGTAGCCACTACATTGGCTTTGCGCAGTGCCGCTAGGTGCTGTGATAACGCAGACTGCGCTAGCGGTACGGCTTCGTTAAGCTGCGACACACTCATTTCGGTATCTTGTAATGAGCATAAAATCATTAGTCGATTTTTATTCGCTAATATTTTTAATAGCTGCTCAGCTTGATCTACATTAGTCGCCATCGCTGTAAAGTCAATTTTCATACTATGCTCTTATTCTAAAATATGCACTTAGTATAAATTGCTAGATAAGAAATGTCTAATATTAGAATTTACTAATTTAATAATATCTAATATAGTAGCTCTGTACTCAATCAAATAAGTGGCCTACTATTATGAAACTCAATAACGCACTTCGTCTTATCGCTGGCATCATGATTGTTGTATCAATCCTTTTGCAAACGTATCACGATCCGAAGTGGATATACTTTACCGCTTTTATCGCTGTAAACTTAATCCAATCAGCTTTTACTAGCTGGTGCCCAATGATCACTCTATTACGCAAACTTGGCTTTAAGGAATAATCACCATGCTTACATCTATCCCCGATTTACTAAAAATTATTACGCCTAATCAACGTCGTATCGACGCCGAACAAGCTAAACAGGAGATCAGTGAAAACAAAGGATTACTCATTGATGTGCGTGAACCGGCTGAACATGCAACCAAAGCCGCTACCGGCGCAATTAATATTCCGCGCGGCTTACTTGAAATGAAGTTAATGGAAATAGAAAAAGACGCAGCACGCCCTATTTACTTACATTGCGCTAGTGGTGCGCGTGCAACACTAAGTGCTGAAGCACTGACACGCGTAGGTTATGAAAACGTCACAGTTATTACCTGTAAAGCAGAAGCTGTTTGTCAGGCATTTTAAAGGCCAAAAATTAAATCTCTCGGCGATCAACCGATCGCCGAAAATTAATGTATACCTGCGCCTTACTTCCTCTCATCCAACAAGTTGACTAACATTTGCTCGATATTTTTTACGCTGTAGGTAAGCGAGCGGATGAGCTCTACTTGGCTTTGTGGTTCATCGTTATTAGATTGGGCTGGCTGATCTGCAGTGAGGTTATCTTTTTGAGTTAAAATGGCTTCACGAAATTCACTGGCATTAACTACCCCAAGTAACGATACTAATGCACCGTGACCAGACTGCCCTGCAGTTTCAAAGCTTAAGCGGTATAAACCAAATAGTCGCATTAATGGCCCCTGACTTAATCCCACATCAGTGATTTTTTCAAGCGGAATCGATTTTTCTTCTTTAAACAAAATACCACGTTTAACCACTAGCTTGCGCTCTAGTAAATCGGCCGACATAGCTGCTAATACTCGCCCTGCGACTAGCCACACCAAAAGCAATACAACGGGTAAAAGCACAATAGTTACAACTGGAAAAAGGCTAAATATTGCAGCTAAACACATCCAGTACTGTTTGACTTTGTTATCAAAAGTGGCACTTTTTAAAATTATATTAGACATCGTTTTATCACTTTTAAATTATAGTTTTTTTAAGTTACATTAATTACCAACTGTACGCAATTCAATCACTTTGATAGTTAAAATCCTATTACCACTTTGATCGCAAGCGCAATAAATACCATACCTAATAGTCTATCTAACCACACATTTTGCTTGGTAAAGCCAAAGCGCTTTTTAGACACATCAGTGAGTAAAGCCACCAATAAATACCACCCAGTATCTATTACAAAAACGGTTAAGCACATAATAATACCGATGTTTAATGTAAGGTTTTCTGGATCGATAAACTGCGAAAATAGCGCCAAAAAGAAAATTGCCAACTTAGGATTTAAAAATGCAATCGCAAAACCATCTTGTAACGCCTTAGAACTGCTCACTGCACTTTTTTGAACTTGCAGCTCGCTGTCGTTAGGTTTTGAAAATAGTATTTTCAAACCTAAATACGCTAAATAGGCTGCCCCTAAGTACACTAAAAATTGATACACAGTAGGAAACTGCAACATCAATGCGCCTAATCCCAATAATGAGGCCGCTGCATATAAGCCAACCCCAAAACCATGGCTTAACGCTGCCAGCATGCCATTTTTCATCCCGCCATTTAAGCTATGCTTTAATACCACAGCTAAACTAGGCCCTGGCGACATTGCGCCCATCATGCATACCAGTGCTAAGCTAAACCATAATGATAATGCCATTAGTAACCCTTATATTTCTTCATTTTCAATAAGTAATGCATAACCATGCACTTGCCCATAAAAGCCTGTCAATGGCACTGCGTTTATTACTTTCCAGCCGTCTTGGTTTAATTCCTGTATGCGATCATTTAGTGCGACTATATCTACCCCACCCAAAAAACGGGCCTTTCTGAATTCGATTACTTTTTGCATTTTAATCCTTATTGAACTTATAACATGTATTCAAAATCGTAATGGTGAATCCCTTGCTCAATCCGTATTTTCATACTGCCGGTTAATCCTGCGAGCTCATCAGTGCCTGAGTCGGGTACCACTTTTAAAATCAAGCTATCTTGGCCTTTATCCATGGTGCCAAAATGCTGCAGTACAAAACCACCTTGCAAACCATCAAGTTCGCCTATTACTTGTTCAATAGCCACATAACCGGCACTGCCTTGGGTGGGGGTCATGGCGCTGAGCATTTCACCTTGGCTAGTTGCGGTTAGGCCACCAGTAAATTGTTTATCAATCGACATACGACCTAAATTAACGCCTTGCTGCCCGTGTGCATACCCCTCTATAGGCGCTAATGAAACGGTAAACTCGCCTGTTACCTGTTTAGTTGTCATAATTTTTCCTTATTGATGATTTTTAATACTATTGATTTTTAATTTATTGATGCCATATCTATACCTTAATCATCAATAAGAATCTACTATGCCTACAGACAAGCCTGCTTCAGATAAAGCCGCCTTTAGCGCTTTATTCCCTATATTCAATTTTATTAAGCCTTATAAATGGGTAGTTTTAGGGGCTTTAGTGGCGTTACTTGCCACCGCAGGAGTTAACTTATCGCTAGGGCAAGGCGTTAAATTTGTGATTGATCATGGCTTTATTGCCGGCTCGCAAGCGCAATTACAACAAGCTGTGTTGGTATTAATTGGTTTGATCAGTTTATTGGCAGTGGGTACATTCAGCCGATTTTATTTAATGTCGTGGATTGGCGAACGAGTCAGTAACGACATTCGAAAAGCCGTGTTTAATCGTATTGTTACCTTGCACCCGAGTTACTTTGAAGAAAATCGTAGCGGCGAGCTGATGTCGCGTTTAACCACCGACACCACATTATTACAATCTATTATTGGCTCGTCATTTTCTATGGCACTGCGAAGCGCGCTAATGTTAGTCGGTGGTTTAATTATGCTGCTTGTTACTAATTTAAAGCTTACCTTGGTCGTTGTGGCCTGCGTCCCTTTAGTACTGGTGCCTATGATAGTGTTTGGTAAAAAGGTGCGCAAACTCGCCAGTTCTAGCCAAGATGCTATTGCCGATATAAGCACCTACGCGGGTGAGATCATTCAAAACATAAAAGTGGTACAAAGTTATAGCCACGAACATCAAGAACAATCTGCTTTTGCGCTTGAAACCGAAAAGGCCTTTAATGTGGCTAAAAGCCGAATTAAACAACGTTCGTTTTTAATTGCAGCTGTTATTTTTCTTACCTTTAGTGCTATTAGTGCCATGCTCTGGGTAGGCGGTAGTGATGTGTTAGCAGGCACTATGACGGGCGGTGAACTCGGTGCTTTTGTGTTTTATGCCATTATGGTGGCCATGTCGGTAGCGACCGTTGCAGAGGTTTATGGTGAACTACAGCGCGCCGCAGGAGCCGCAGCAAGATTGCTCGAACTGCTCGCCGTTGAAAGTAAAATACAAAACCCCGAAATTCCACAAGATGATGAGTTACATGCAACAACCAGCAACAGTGCAATTTCACTTGAAGGTATTAGTTTTAATTACCCTTCTCGCCCAGATGTAAGCGCATTAAATAATATCAGCTTAAATATTGAAACAGGTAAAACTGTGGCTATTGTTGGCCCTTCCGGTGCGGGTAAAACTACCTTATTTGAACTATTGCAGCGCTTTTACGATCCAGCCAGCGGAGCGATTAAGTTTCATAATATAGATATTAAACAGTTGTCGTTAAACACCTTACGCAACAAAATGGGCATGGTGGCACAAAACCCGATTTTATTTAGCTCTGATGTCATGCATAACATTCGCTATGGCAACCCAAGCGCCAGTGACGAGCAAGTTTATGCGGCCGCCAAACATGCACATGCTGATGAATTTATAAAACAGTTACCACAAGGCTATAACAGCTTTTTAGGTGAGCAAGGTGTTAGGCTTTCGGGTGGGCAAAAGCAGCGTATTGTACTTGCCCGCGCCATTTTAAAAGATCCCGAAATACTGCTACTCGATGAAGCTACCAGCGCACTTGATGCGCAAAGCGAGCATCATGTTCAGGCCGCACTTGAGCACTTAATGCAAAATAGAACAACGCTGATTATTGCCCATAGACTAGCCACGGTAAAACACGCCGATATGATTGTGGTAATGGAAAATGGCGAAATAAAAGCCACAGGCACTCATCAGCAATTAATGGCAAGCAACCCTTTGTATCAAAAGCTATGTGAATTACAGTTTAATCTAGATTGATTGCAATTTAGTCGCTACTTTTTATCAAGCCATTTATTCATTGCGGTATCGTAAGCCTCAGTTAGCTTGGTTTTATCGCACTTTGCACCAACAATATAACTATCTGGCAAGTCATTTTTTGGCATAACTCCAGCACCAACGGATACCTTTTTAAAACAGCTATCACCTCGTCGGTAAGTGGTAAATTGCATATTTTGCTGCTCTATTTTTAATAGCGGCTTCACCTTCCCTGCATGCTCTTTTGGGACGGTAATGCGCTTTTTCTGAGGGTCATTCTTTGCAGTATCAGAATAGCCAGTTTGTTGCTGTAAAATACTATTGAGCCCTTTTTTCAGGTCGATCTTTTTATAAGACGTTGCGGTTACAGGGTGGGTGTTTATGGAGGTGGTACTTACCGGCTCAGTCGTCTCCTTTGTTTTTTTATTAGTCGCATTTAGTGGTTTTGATTGGGTTGCATTAACAGGCTTGGTTGGGGTTATTTCTGTATTAACATTTTTATTAGCGCTTTGCTGAGTGGCTTGTTGCGTTACTTTAGTTTTGGCAGGCACATTCACCATATACGCTTTAATTGGCGTTAATTGCGGCTGTTTAATTTTAGGGGCTTTTAAGGTAGTTAAAAAAAACAAAACTAACCCATGTAAACATACCGATAAAATAATTGCTGTACGCCAATTTGTCATAAACATGTCCCTATGAAGAACTCCTTATGACAACTAACTTATTTAAAAGTGCCCTTTAAATAAGTACACAAACCGCGCGCAAACGCGGTTTGTAACTACAAAAGCTAACCTTGAGTGTTTGGTACAATTTGAATTTCTACTCGGCGATTTTGCGCACGACCATTCGCTGTGTCGTTAGTCGCTATTGGGCGTGATTCGCCATAGCCACTCGTGCTTACTCGTGCCGCCATAATTTGCTGGTTCACTAAGTAGTTTTTTACACTTTGTGCACGCTGCTCTGAAAGAGTCATGTTGTAACTGTCTTTGCCCGTGCTGTCGGTGTGACCTTCAACACTTAAGTAGGTTTTTTCGTATTTATTCATTACACTTGCTATCGCATTTAGAGTGTCATGAAAGCCCGATGAAATATAAGATTGATCAGTCGCAAACGTAATATTAGAGGGCATCACTAAGCGTAAGTTATCGCCTTCACGAACCACTTCAACTCCCGAACCCGCTAACTCATCACGAAAAGCAGCTTCTTGTTTATCCATGTAATCACCTACAGCAGCACCCGCTAGCGCACCAATAGCTGCACCAATAAAAATACGCTTATCTTTATGATTACCTGTAGCTTTACCTAAAATACCACCCGCGGCTGCACCAATAGCGGCACCTTTACCTGTGTTATTCATTTCACAGCCAGAAAGTAATACAGCAACGACAGTGACACTTAAAAGTGATTTAGTTAACATCATGGTAATTTCCTATTCATTTAGAATTTATTATTGCGATTATGCAAATATATGTATGAACCAACAATGAAGAATAACGTATAAGCGTTGATATTGCCTATCAAATAAGGAAGTAGTGATAGCGTTTCATAATAATGTCATACTTGTTTGTGACAATTTTATGATTTATCAAAAGGCGATGGACACTATGTTAATTGCGATTTTTAGGCAGTTTTTTTTGCTTGGCTGCATGAGCTTTGGCGGCCCTGCCGCGCATTTAGGTTACTTTAAGCACCACTTTGTTGATTCGCTTCGCTGGTTAAGTACAGCGCGTTACGCGCAGCTAATTAGCTTAAGTCAAGCTCTGCCAGGCCCTGGTTCAAGTCAGGTTAGCTTTGCTATTGGCGTAGAACGTGCGGGTGTACTCGGTGGTATCGCTGCGTTTATAGGCTTTACCCTGCCTTCGTTTTTGATCATGGTGCTAATTGCAATAAGTGCACATCAGTTTGATGCTGTTTATTTTGCTATTATTGCAGGTTTGAAACTATTTGCCGTGGTTATTGTTGCTGATGCGACCCTTAGTATGGCGAAGAGCTTTTGCACCAGTGCGGTACTTAAACTTCTGGCAATAATGAGTACTTTAGCACTGATTTTATTTCCTATGTTGGGCACTCAAATCGCCATTTTAGTAACCGCTGCCATTATCGGTGCTTTATGGCCTTTACTTAACTTAGCTAAATCTACAGAAAATGTTAGCAGAGAAAAAACCAACATCAATTGGATTGCTCTTGGCTTATTTGCACTACTACTTGCCATCAGCTTTATCCCACTTGGCGAAAACGCTGCGTTATTCGCGCCTTTTTACCAAGCAGGTGCCATGGTATTTGGTGGTGGACACGTTGTATTACCTGTTTTGCAAGCGGGAGTTCCAACGCTGAGTAATGATCAATTCTTAACTGCGTACGCCAGTGCCCAAGCCGTTCCTGGCCCAATGTTTACTATAGCCACCTACTTGGGGGCACAATTGAACTCTGCACAACCATTAGTGGGTGCGCTAATCGCAACATTATTGATATTTTCACCCGGTTTTTTACTGATGCTGGCGTTTCAAAAAAGCTGGATAAACTTGGCCAGTAATCCTCGCTTTGCCAGCTCAATTGCAGCGCTTAATGCTGCTGTAGTTGGCTTTTTGGCAGCTGCATTATATTCACCCATTTGGACTTCTGCCGTAAGCAATATTTGGCAAATTGCATTAGTGATTGCTGCGTTTGCATGGTTACGTATTAAAAAGCCACCTATTTGGTGGCTATTGTTATTGTTTATTGGTGTTAGCCTTGGACAGCATTATTGGGCACTTTAATGCTGGGTTTACCTGCCATATTGACCCCGTCAGCTGGGCTTAATTGCCCACTGACACTTTGATAAGCGCGCAGCCCAAACACAGGTAATACGGCCAGTAAATGGTCCATAATTTCAGCTTGTAAGTGCTCGTACGATATCCAACGTTTGTCTTCACTGAAGCAGTAAAACTCAATCGGTAAGCCATGATTAAGCGGTTGTAGTTCACGCACCATAAGTGTGAGCGAGGTATTGATTTTACTGTGTTGTTTTAAGTAACCCTCTGCATAGCGACGAAATAGCCCTAAGTTCGACACCGGATCGGGAAGTGTGCCTAGTCGAATATATTCTTGCAGTGGTATAGCCGCTTCTATTTGCGCTTTAAAATCGTCATCAACTAAAAAGATGCTGTTCATATCTATGTTTAAAGAACGCTTGATGCGTCGCCCACCAGATTCTTGCATACCGCGCCAATTTTTAAATGAACCGGCCACCAGCATATAAGTAGGGATGGTCGTTATGGTGTTATCCCAGTTACGCACTTTTACAGTATTAAGCCCTAAATCAATTACTTCGCCATCGGCGCCGTAGTTATCTACTTGGATCCAATCTCCATAGGTCACTAAACGATTAGCGGCAATTTGAATGCTGGCGACAAAACCTAATATGGTGTCTTTAAATACTAATAAAGTAACAGCGGCAATAGCACCAAAACCAGAGAGAATATAAGTCGGCGATTTTTCAAGCACAATACTAACAATTAATATTGAACACACAATAAAGGTGATCAGCTTAACCACTTGAATTAACCCTTGAATAGGTACTTCGCGAGCAAAATCTAATTGGTTATAAATAGCGCCAGCAATGCTCACTATGCTGCTAATAATAAAACCAATATAAATAATTAATAATGCTTGGCCAATGGTTTTAAGGATCTCTTGAGCAATTGCATTAACTGGATAAACACTATCAAATGTGGCTAAAAAAAGTACACAACATAACAAGCAAGCAATTCGTTTATTCAGCTTAGTTAACATAGGTGACAATGAACCAATACGCTCAGGAGAGAGTTTAGTCACCACCTTTTGAATACCCGGTAACATTAAGCGACGAGTAAATAAGTAAACAAATAATAATGAAAGAATGCCAATTGATGAGGCGGTGATTGCACTGAGAAAAAAAGCATCGGGGACTTTTTCAAACCAAGGAGTAATTAGCTCCTGTAGGTGTGTTTTGCTCATGGTATTTCAATTTCCTTACTAGGTGTTAATTCAGTACTAGCTTGTTGAATATGAATAGCGCTTAATTGCTTATCTTTTACTGTCCATAAGTTATTTAAGTATTGCTGAAACTGGCCCCTGAATGCCTTATCGGTTTGGTAACTGCCAATCATCTGTGTATTTATTGGCATAACCTCAATAGTAATATGAATAGACTCCAACTCGCCTTTTAAAATATTACGACACACATGATCTGACTGACCGCTATACACTAAACTGGTGTTAAGCATAGCGTCAAACTGCTCGTTTAAAACCTCTAAGGCAAAAGCAGTTCCACCAGCCTTAGGTTTTAATAAATGCTGAAAAGGACTTTGTTGATGCTGGTGCTTTTGCGCAGTAAAACGCGTACCTTCTACAAAGTTAACTATGGTTGTAGGATGATGACGAAAGTTACGGCAACTGCGCTTAGTACGCTCGACATCTAAGCCTTTTAAATTCGGATTTTTAGCCAATTGCGCTTTGGTCACTCGTTTCATAAAGGGCATACCCATCGCCCACGCACCAGTGCCAATAAATGGCACGTATTTAAGCTCATCTTTTAAAAAAAACTTAGGGGCTGGCAATGCATCCAACGAGCTCAATACCGCAATATCAAGCCAGCTAATATGATTACTGATTAGCAAATACCAACTGTTGGCGTTTACCTCCCCACTAATATTAACTTTAATATTATTACAGCCTAACCACAGCCCTAAGCGGTTACCTTTGCACCACCCTTTATACGCACTGTGTAATAATTTACTCACTACAGGTATGGGCAGCACTAATTTAATTAACCCTAGGGTAAGCACTAATGCGCCAAATATTATTAAATTAGCAAATAAAACACAGCCAAC
This sequence comes from Pseudoalteromonas sp. APC 3495, assembly GCF_030407645.1. Lineage (NCBI taxonomy): Bacteria > Pseudomonadati > Pseudomonadota > Gammaproteobacteria > Alteromonadales > Pseudoalteromonadaceae > Pseudoalteromonas > Pseudoalteromonas sp. APC 3495. Next base: position 32,641 of record NZ_JASDDA010000018.1, read on the forward strand.
AATTAAGCCATTTAACCAATTAGGTAACCATTTTTTTAGCATAACTGTCAGCTCATTTTGTTATTTTTGTTTGAGATTAACCAACGTCTGGTTTTTTTCTTCCCACACGCGATTTAATTCACTTTGAAAACGTACTCTAAAGTCAGGATCATTAGTGTAATCACCAATTAAGTCGTCACTAACGCCTTTTACTTCAACATGTACATCAATGTGTTTTACTTTACCGGCTGCAAAATCCATAAAGGTAGGAATGCCCTCAGGGTAATGAATAGTGACATTTACCACTTTAGAAATTTGCTCACCCATGGCTTGCATTACAAACGCCACACCACCCGCTTTCGGTTTAAGTAAGTGAGGAAACGGGCTATTTTGACGCGCATGCTTTTGCGCTGTAAAACGCGTCCCTTCAACAAAGTTAACCACACTGACTGGCATTTCTTTAAATTTTTCACAGGCTTTACGGGTGGTTTCTAAATCTTTACCACGCAATTTAGGATTCTTTTTTAATTGGCTTTTACTGGTACGGGTCATAAAAGGAAAGTCGAGTGCCCACCAACACAAACCTAAAACAGGTACGTAAATAAGCTCTTTTTTCAAAAAGAAGTTCAAAAAAGGTATTTTTCGGTTAAACACCCGCTGTAACACTAAAATATCCACCCAGCTTTGGTGGTTAGCAATGACTAGGTACCAATCTTTTAATTTAAGCTCTTCAAGGCCAATAACATTAAGTTTAGTTGGCGTCAATAACGTTTGATTTAACGTGTTGAAGGTCACCCAAATAGAGGCACATTGCTTGGCCGTCCAGCTCATTAATTTTTGTAGTGGTTTGATTGGGATTAACTTAACGATGCCACAAATAAAAATAGGCACAAACCAAAAAAGAGTGTTTATTGTATAAAAGAAAATACTAAATACACTGCGAATAACTGACATTACTTCTATTCCTTTAAACATCGCGCAGCCACTAAGACCGCGCTTAACTATGCAACTAAATTAATCTTCAAAATAGGTGTAGCCCTCAAGCCCTGCATTGAGCTCGGCTAGGTACCCTTCTTTACAGTGTTCTGATACATCAAGTTTATTAATTTGAGTGGCAAAGTTATCAGCTAATAACTCGCTATCATAATCAACAAATTTTAATACATCCTTAACGCTGTCTCCTTTAATGGCATTGGTTAATACATATCCCTGCTCATTAAGCTCAACATGGACTGAGTCGGTATCACCAAATAGGTTATGTAAGTCACCTAAAATCTCTTGGTATGCCCCCACCATAAACATGGCAATATGATACTGCTGACCTTGTGTATATTCAGGGATAGGTAAACTAGTTTCAATACCTGCACCTTCAACGTACTCACGTATTTGCCCGTCAGAATCACAAGTAATGTCTTGGATAATCGCGCGCTGAGTAAGCGGCTGCGTTAGATTTTCGATGGGCATGACCGGAAATAACTGCTGAATACCCCATACATCAGGTAATGACTGAAACAATGAAAAATTCACAAACAGTTTATCGGCTAGCTTTTCGTTTAAATCATCCAGCACTTCGCGATGAGCGCGTGCGTTAACGCTTAACGATGCACGAACTCGGTGTAAAATCGTAAAGTAAAGCTGCTCTATTTTCGCCCACTCTAGCATGCTCACTAAACCATGCACGTATTGATCGTGTGCTTCGCTAAATAAGTGCATAGCATCATGATATATTTCAAGTGCCATACGTGGGTTCAAACGTTGTAAGCATTGCCACATTTCATCTAGCACTAATGCGCTGTTTTCCAATGGCGGTTCTGGGTTTAAATGATTCGGTGCTTTTTCTACATCAATGACATCGGTGATCAACACTGCATGATGAGCCGTTAATGCACGGCCAGATTCTGTAATAATAGCAGGGTGCGTTAAGTTATGCTGATCGCACACATCGGCAAATGCATTCACTACATTACGCGCGTACTCTTCGACTGTGTAGTTCATTGAGCAGGCACTGCGTGAGCCAGAGCCTTCGTAGTCAACGCCAAGCCCGCCACCCACATCAACCGTATTTAGCGGTACACCGTATTGAGTTAATTCAGCAAAATGGCGAGCACATTCGCGCAAGGCACGATGGATATCACGAATATTGGCGATTTGAGAACCAATATGAAAATGCACCATTTGCATTAAATGCAACTTGCTATGTTGCTTAAGTACTTCCACTGCACTGAGTACTTGTCCTGCGGTTAAACCAAACTTACCTTTTTCACCACCGGTATTTTGCCATTTACCTTTGCCAACCGAATTTAAGCGAATACGAATTCCAATAGCCGGTTCAATGCCTAAATTATCAATTTCTTCAAGCAATGTGGTTAGCTCTGAGAGTTTTTCAACCACAATTTTAACGCTGTGTCCCATTGCTTGACCAATACAGGCTAAACGTAAAAACTCGCTGTCTTTGTAGCCGTTACATACAATAGTAATAGGCTCTTTCGCCACCCCTAAAATGGCCATTAGTTCAGGTTTAGAACCAGCTTCAAGTCCCACTAGGCCACTTGGGTGAGCTAATAACTTACTCACAACAGAGCGCTGTTGGTTTACTTTGATAGGATAAACACAGGTGTATTTGCCGTTATATTCGCGGTTAGTGCGCGCTTGAGTAAAGGCATTGGTGAGCGTATCTACACGATTTTTTAAAATATCAGTAAAGCGCACCAGTACGGGCAATGTTAACCCTTGCTGCTTAAATTGCTCAGTAAGCTGACTTAAAGAAATGGCAGGTTTTGTTTGGTCGCCATCAGGATAGGCTATCAACTCACCTTGTGCGTTAATATCAAAATAACCATCGCTCCAATGAGCAACATTGTATGTAGCACGTGCTGTTTCTAAACCCCAAGTCATGGCAACTCTTCTTTATTAAATTAGGTGTAAAGGGGCATTTTAATACGTCACTATCTGCTAAGCTAACAAAAATTGAACTTTCCCCTCTTTATAGCTAACTTTATTCGCTAAAGAGAGTAAAATTTGATTGAGCAATAGGCCAAGCACTGGCAGAATTGCCTCCTTTTTTTCATACTCAACCAAAAGTGTAACAACAACTATGGCAAATTTAGATCAAAGTAAGTGGTTTACTGAAATTAGCGACCGCGATGGCAGCGCATTTTCATTACGTATTAACAAAAAGTTAGATGAAAAACAGTCTCCTTTTCAAAAAGTAGAAATGTTTGAAACCACAGACTTTGGTAATTTAATGATCATTGATGGTTGTACTATGGTAAGTAGCCGTGAAAACTTTTTTTACCACGAAATGATCAGCCACCCAGCATTACTGGCGCATCCAAACCCAAAAAACGTAGTTATTATTGGTGGCGGCGATTGCGGTACGTTACGTGAAGTGCTCAAGCACCCAAGCGTAAAAACTGTAACTCAAATAGATATTGACGAAGTGGTTACCCAAATGTCGTTAAAGTACTTCCCAGAGTTATGTGAATCAAATAATGACCCACGTGCTACTGTGATGTTTGACGATGGCATTAAATACATGCGCGAAGCAGCTGGTGAGTCTATTGATGTAGTGATTGTTGATGGTACTGATCCGGTAGGCCCAGGTGAAGGTTTATTTAACCATGCGTTTTATACTAGCTGTTTAAACGCACTTCGCCCTGGTGGAATACTGGTACAACAAAGTGAATCGCCATTAATGCATATGCCACTGTTGGTTGAAATGCGCGAAGCTATGCTAAGTGTTGGTTTTAACGATTTACAAACACTCCCATTCCCACAACCTATTTACCCAAGTGGGTTATGGTCAGTGACGCTAGCTCGCAAATCTGAGGCATTTAATGGCTTTAGAGAAGACGGCGCAGCAACAATTGCACAGCATAGTGAATACTACAATGGCGGCATTCATCACGGTGCACTCGCAACACCTAATTACATGAAACGCGCTTTTGATAAAAAATAATAAGTTATAAATATAAAACAGGGCTCGCTAGAGCCCTTTTTTATGTGTTTAATTACACTGAATACGTTTGCAGTCATCTCGTAATAACCCCACCTTCACTTTATGCTCATAGTCTACAATTTGACATAAAGGACACACAATGAGATTACCTTTACTGCTAGTTGCTTTACTTTCAAGCAGCGCTTTTGCAAAAGAAGCCATGCTGGAATCGCCTGATCAAAAAATTAAAATCACCATATCTGATCAATCTTCATCTCCTTACTATTCTATTAGCTTTAACGGTAAACCTGTTATTACGCAGTCACATTTAGGTTTTAGATTTAAAAGCCAAGCGCCATTTGATGAAGGTTTTGTTATTAGTGAAGTAACTCGCTCACAAACAGATAGTCAATGGCAGCAACCTTGGGGAGAGCGTCAAACCGTTGTCGACAAGCACAATGAAATTGCCGTTACCTTTAATAAACCCGCACCCCACGGTGGCACATACACAGTGCGATTTAAAGCCTTTGATAGCGGTGTGGGATTTCGCTATGAAGTCCCTAAACAAGCCGGTTTTGAAAAAACAGAAATTACTAAAGAGCTGACCGAGTTTGCCATCGCCGGTGCCGATAAAGCCACTGCATGGTGGATACCTGCTCGCGGTTGGAATCGTTACGAATATGTCTACAACACCACAGCCTTACAAGATGCTGCACTCGCTCACACCCCTTTTACTTTTAAAAATGGCAACGGCGTGCATGTCAGTATTCATGAAGCAGCCCTAGTCGATTATGCGGGCATGGTGCTTAACCAACGTCGCCCAGGCACTTTTAGCGCCGATTTAACGCCATGGTCAGATGGTATAGCAGTCAAAAAGCACGGTGCATTTAATACGCCTTGGCGCACCATTCAAATTGGCGAACATGCGGTAGACTTAGTTAATTCAGATATTATTTTAAATCTAAATGAGCCAAATAAGCTCGGTGATGTGTCCTGGGTTAAACCAGGCAAATACGTAGGTATTTGGTGGGGCATGCACATCAATGAGAATACTTGGGGTAGTGGCGAAAAACACGGTGCTACCACAAAAAATACTAAATACTACATGGACTTTGCCGCAAAATACGGCTTTGATGGTGTATTAGTTGAAGGTTGGAACACTGGTTGGGATGGCGACTGGTTTTTTAATGGCGATGTATTTAGCTTTACCCAAGCATATGATGACTTTGATATTGAGGAGCTTACCCGCTACGGTAAGCAAAAAGGGGTGCAGTTAATTGGCCACCATGAAACTTCAGGTAACGTAACAAATTATCGTAATCAAATGGAAGACGCTTTTGCGCTTTACGAGCAATCAAATGTAAGCCAAATTAAAACCGGTTATGTGGCCGATGGTGGCAATATTAAACGCATTGATGAAAACGGCATTGCCCGTTTTGAGTGGCATGACGGCCAATTTATGGTTAATGAGTACTTATACAACGTTAAGCTAGCTGCAAAACATAAAATAAGTATTAATACTCATGAGCCAATAAAAGACACCGGCCTTCGCCGTACTTACCCTAATTGGATTGCTCGTGAAGGCGCTCGCGGCCAAGAATTTAACGCATGGGGCACGCCACCCAATCCACCAGAGCACATTCCAATGCTTGCTTTTACGCGTATGCTGGCAGGCCCAATGGACTTTACGCCAGGTATTTTTGATATGAGCTTTAATGGCTTAGGTGGCGATACAAATCGCCCGCAAACAACACTTGCAAAGCAATTAGCACTTTATGTTGTAATGTACAGCCCAATTCAAATGGCGGCTGATTTACCTAAAAATTATTTAGCTAAGCCCGATGCTTTTCAATTTATTCAAGACGTACCGACCGATTGGCAACAAAGTATTGCGCTTGATGGAGAAGTAGGCGACTTTATTGTATTTGCACGAAAAGAACGTAAACGCGATCATTACACTGGTAATGACTGGTACTTAGGCGCTGTAACTGATGAAAACGCCCGCACCATTGAGGTTAAACTCGACTTCTTAGATAAAGATAAACAGTTTGAAGCGCAAATCTACAAAGATGGTGATAAGGCAGAGTGGAAGAACAACCCTTACGATTTAAAAATCGAAAAACGCACTGTTACCGCAAATGATAAACTCACACTAAAATTGGCCACCAGTGGTGGTACAGCCATTCGTTTTAAAGCACTATAAAATGGTTAAAGCTATCCGCATATAACGGCGGATAGCTTTATTTAGTTTTGATTAACCACTTTAACCGGTAAATATATTTGCGCACTTAAACCACCTTCAGGGCGATTAGAGAGCACAACCTTGCCATTATGCATGTCTATAATGCGTTTAATAATAGCTAAGCCTAAACCACTGCCTTCACTGCCTCGTGCAGCGTCACCTTGCTTAAATGGTTCGAACACTGATTCTAATTCACTCTCAGGAATACCTGGGCCATTATCGTTAACCGCAATAATGACGTACTTTTTATTGCTATTAAAATAACTTTGCACCTCAATATCCCCTTGCGAGTAACGCAGTGCATTTTCAATCATATTCGTCACTACTCGCTTAATAGCCACTGAGCTTATGGGAATATTACCTAGGTTAGGATTGCTTTCAAACGTAATAACACGTTGATGCTTTAATTCACTTTGTACGACTTCGGCTACTAACGCATTGATATCTTCATAGCTTTGTTCTTCACGTTTATGATGGCGTAAATATTCAATAAACTGATCAATAATGCCATTCATATCTTCAATATCGTAAATAATACCTTCGCGTAAATAATCATCTTCATCAACCATCATTTCTGTGGCTAACCGAATACGGGTAAGCGGTGTGCGTAAGTCGTGAGAGACACCGGCCATGAGTAATCGACGATCATTTTCAAGGGCTGCTATACCTCGCGACATTTGGTTAAAAGCGCGCGTTACCTCAATAACTTCGCTTGAGCCTTGTTCTTGTAACTTAGTACTAAAATCACCAACGCCTACTTTTATTGCCGCTTGTTGCAGTGCTTTTAATGGTCGGTTCAAATGCCTTGCAAATAACCACCCGCCTAATACACTTAAAAAGCCTATACTGGATAAGTAAAAAGTTAAAAATTCAAGATTACTTTCTTTAAATCCGGTTAAGGGGACTTTAACCCAATAGCCCGGTGCTTGCGGGGCTTCCACCCAATAAATAAGTGGATCGGTTTGACTAATGCGTACCCGAGAAAACCCATTCAACTGCTCTGACATACTTCGCGATAGCCCTGAATACTCACGACTTTGCCCTAAGCCATTGCGCATCGCTTCACGCTGAGTCATCACCTCAATACCGGTTATTGCAAAAAACTTTTCTGAAACTTCATCGGTTACTTCAACACCATCTTCCCAGTCAATAAATACAGTTTTAATTTGCTTAGCAAGCATCAAATTAACTTGCTCAATGGTGGGTTTAACAACATATAAACTTACTGTGACGTAGGATACAATTTGGTTAATCAGCAACAAAGCTGCTACTAAAAAAACAGTTTGCCCAAACGCACTACGTGGAAACATCCCCATAATTATTACTTTTCACCATCAGGAACAAACACATAACCTAATCCCCATACAGTTTGAATATAACGCGGGTTAGCCGCATCCACTTCAATCATACGGCGAAGGCGTGACACTTGCACATCAATACTACGCTCTAGCGCACTGTAATCACGACCTCTTGCCAAGTTCATTAATTTATCACGACTTAACGGCTCTCGAGGGTGAGATACCAACGCTTTTAATACGGCAAATTCACCACTTGTGAGCGATACGGTATTATCCCCCTCGCTCATTTCTCGTGTGGCTAAATTTAAAGTAAATTTACCAAACTCAATTAAATTCTCTTCTGCTGAAGGTGCCCCTGGCACTTCTTTTGATTGGCGACGTAAAATTGCTTTTATGCGGGCAAGTAACTCACGTGGATTAAACGGTTTAGGAATATAATCGTCAGCACCGAGCTCCAAACCAATAATGCGGTCTACTTCATCACCTTTAGCGGTCAACATCACAATTGGGATTTGGTTTTCTTTTTGACGTAACCGTCTGCAAATAGAGAGCCCGTCTTCTCCGGGCAGCATTAAATCAAGCACCATTAAGTGAAAGTTTTCACGCTCAATAAGCCTATCCATTTGCTGTGAATCTGCGGCTGTTCTAACAATAAATCCTTGCTCTACTAAATAGCGCTCAAGCAAACTGCGCAAACGTTTATCGTCATCAACCACTAATACTTTTACTGTCTCTTGTCCCATAATCTGTTGCTTATTTTTATAATTTATTAATAGTTAATATAAATGAAAAACTTAATAATAAAAAACTAATTAAGTGCTTAGATTGTTACTGAACATTTCAAACCCATTGGTGGCTATTTTATCTCGACAAGCTGCCTTTATTTTAATACCGTGCCACACATGAAAATTAAACAAGAACACGGCGTGAAAACAAACTTAATTACTCGCGAAGGTTATTTACAACTTCAGCAAGAACATGACCATCTTTGGAATGTAAAACGCCCAGAAGTCACTAAAATTGTGAGTTGGGCTGCAAGCCTTGGTGACCGCTCTGAAAATGCAGACTATCAGTATAACAAGCGTCTATTACGCCAAATAGACCGCCGAGTGCGCTATCTACGTAAGCGCATCCCCGATTTAAAAATTGTTGATTACTCACCCGTGCAAGACGGCAAAGTTTTTTTTGGTGCTTGGGTTGAAATAGAAAACGAGGCTGGGGAGTGTAAGAAGTTTAGAATTGTCGGTCCCGATGAAATTTATGATCGCAACGATTACATTTCTATTGACTCACCGATGGCGCGAGCATTATTAAAAAAACAAGTAGACGATGATTTTGAGGTCATGACCCCTCAAGGTGCTAAGCAATGGTATGTAAATAATATTTCCTACCAAAAATAAAACGGCTTAGTTTTGATTCAGATCATATTAACTTTTTATTGTTTATATTATCTGAGTAAGCTATAACTAAAGTAACTCAAGTTATGATGTATTAATTTGAGAGTAGTTAATTAAGGTCGTCACTATGTCAAACATTACAGCGCGCATATTACAAAATGCCCTATTGTTTACACTCTTTATGAGTGTAAGTTTGACATTGCATGCAACACCCAAAAATACGCAAATTGATGCTGGTTTTACACCTGCAGAATTTATTGTTTGCGACTCTCCTGACCAAGCAAACCTCGACACCGATATAGATTCTCATGTCGGTGTTATTGCGCTTAGAGAAATTCAACCACTTCCTTTAGCGTTTTACTTTCATTATGAAAGCAGCCTTTTAGTCACACCTTACAGCCATGCACACCCGCGAGCGCCACCCGTTATTTAGTTTAATAACTTGCTTTTAAACATTATTAAATTTTATAACTAATTAGGTGGATATTATGTCTAACTTTAAAGAACTCCGTACCCAAGATATTTCGCATGGCACTATTGCGAATACATTTACTAATGAAGCTGTCATTGATTTAACTTCACCTGCTACACAAGTGGTGACTAGTTTTACTGATACAAGCCCGATGCGTGCATCGTTTGATACAACAATTGAACAAGCGTCAAAACAGTTAACGACTCAACGCTCTGATTTTATTTTGGTAACTGATGAGCAGCAAAAGCTAGTAGGTATAGTGGCGAGTGCTGATTTACAAAGCTCAAAAATCATGATTTTAGCACAGCGTTTAGGCTTGCCTCGTAGTGAAATTAGCTTGCGCTATTTAATGACACCGCTAAGTAATTTAATGGGTGTAAGTATGAAAAGCTTAAGCTACTCATGCATTGGTGATGCACTGCAAACTATGGAACATCATGGCGCTATGTTTTTATTAGTCACTGCGGCTAATAATGAAATAAGTGGTTTAATTTCAGCACGCGATATAGCACGTAAGCTGCAAATTCCTGTTCATATTAGTCCAATAGCGCACACATTTAGTGAAGTACTCGAAAGTATAGAGCACCCTCACTAAATCAGCTTTTTATTAGTATAGTTCCAACCCCAGTAATGGCATCTTAAAGCAAGTAAAATAGCTTGCTTTAAGAGCTTTTTATTACCTTCCCCTGTGATATTATTCAAGACATTGACGCATCAGTTAACTTCTTAGCTGGTCTTATTTTTTGTATTAAAAGGTTTTTGCATGAGCGATATCTCTGCACGTTTAGCAACTGAGCTAAATGCACAGCAGCAACAAGTGGTTGCAGCAACAAAGTTACTTGATGAAGGCGCAACCGTCCCCTTTATTGCCCGTTACAGAAAAGAAGTGACCGGTGGATTAGATGACACCCAACTACGCCTTCTAGAACAACGTTTATCTTATTTACGTGAACTTGAAGAACGTCGTGGCTTTATTCTATCGACGATAGAATCTCAAAATAAGCTTACCGGGGAATTAGCAGCTGATATAAAAGCAGCGCAAAGTAAAACCGAGCTTGAAGATTTATACTTGCCTTATAAGGCAAAGCGTCGCACTAAAGGTCAAATCGCTATTGAGGCCGGTTTAGAACCTCTTGCTAATGCGTTATTTAACGACCCAATGCTCGACCCAGAAGCTGAAGCTGCTCACTATATTAATGCCGATAAAGCCATTATTGATACAAAATCAGCCCTTGATGGTGCCAAATTTATTCTAATGGAGCGTTTTGCTGAAGACGCTAAATTACTCGCTAAGTTTAGAAGCCATATTAGTCAAAATGGGGCGATTGAGAGTAAGTTAATTGACGGGCAAGAACAAGCAGGTGCTAAATACAGAGACTACTTTGAACATCAAGAGCCGTTAAAAAAAGTGCCCTCGCACCGTGCATTAGCCATGCTAAGAGCACGTAATGAAGGCATTTTACAGTTAACGATTAACCCTGAGCCAAGTGCTGAAAATCCAGCCCAGTTATGTGCCCAAATGATCAGTGATCATTACCGCCTAGATATTAAAAACAAACCTGCTAGTGCATGGTTATTAACTGTGGTGCAGTGGGCATGGAAAATTAAGCTTGGGCTACACTTAGAAAACGAGTTTTTAGCCGCAATGCGTGAAAAAGCCGAAACCGGTGCCATTGACGTATTTGCTAAAAATTTAAAAGATTTATTAATGGCAGCGCCTGCAGGCCCTCGCACAACACTTGGTTTAGATCCTGGCTTGCGTACTGGTTGTAAAATTGCGGTAGTCGATAGCACAGGAAAACTGCTCGCTACACAAACAATCTTCCCACATGCACCGCAAAATCATTGGGATAAATCACTGCGTACGCTCGAGCAATTATGCCGCCAACATAAAGTTGAGCTTATTGCGATTGGTAACGGCACTGCTTCTCGCGAATCAGATAAACTGGTTGGCGAACTTATCAAAGCCAATGCCGAGCTTAAACTGAATAAAATTATGGTCAGTGAAGCCGGCGCTTCGGTGTATTCTGCGTCTGAATTTGCCGCTAATGAGTTCCCAGATTTAGATGTATCTTTACGCGGTGCAGTATCTATTGCACGTCGCCTCCAAGATCCATTAGCTGAACTAGTTAAAATAGAGCCTAAGTCTATCGGTGTAGGCCAATATCAACACGATGTATCACAAAGCCAACTTGGGCAAAGCCTAATTTCTGTAGTAGAAGACTGTGTAAACAGTGTTGGGGTTGATTTAAATATGGCCTCAGTGCCTTTGCTTGCACGTGTTTCTGGCTTAAACAAAACGTTGGCTCAAAACATTGTAAACTACCGTGACACGAATGGGTCATTTACAAAACGTAGTCAATTGAAAAAAGTAGAACGCTTAGGGCCAAAAGCATTCGAACAAGCGGCCGGGTTTTTACGCATTAATAATGGCAGCGATCCGCTAGATAACTCATCAGTTCACCCTGAAGCATACCCAATCGTTAAGCGTATTTGTGAACATAATCAGGTAGACGTAAATAACTTAATTGGTAACAGTGAATTTTTAAGTAAACTCGCTGCAAACGACTATATTGACGATAAATTTGGCTTACCAACCGTGACTGACATTATTAGCGAGCTTGATAAACCAGGTCGCGATCCACGTCCTGAATTCAAAACCGCGGAGTTTAAAGCCGGTGTTGAAAAAATTAGTGACCTTAAGCCTGGTATGATTTTAGAAGGTGTGGTTTCTAACGTTGCTAATTTTGGTGCATTTGTTGATGTGGGTGTTCATCAAGATGGACTCGTACATATTTCAGCTATTACTAACAAGTTTATTTCAGACCCACGCGAAGTGGTTAAAGCAGGTGACATTGTTAAAGTAAAAGTGGTTGAAGTCGATGCTGCCCGTAAACGCATTAGTTTTACTATGCGCCTAGATGACGACATAGACACCAGCAATAAAGCAGCTGCTGCGGCACAGCAAAAGCCTCGCAGCAATAATACCAACCAAGCACGAGCGCCTAAGCCTAAACGCGATACAGGCAATGCGATGATGGGGAATGCCTTTGCTGACGCCTTTGCTAACGCAAAAGTGAAAAAGTAATTTAAACGATATATTTAAAAATAAAAAAAACCGCCTAGGCGGTTTTTTTTATGCATTTTAAATAAGCTAAATTTGCGCTGAAAATTCGCTCTGAATCGCGGGTGATGTCGCCAGTTGATAAAAGCTAGCAATGCGTCCTGCACGCGCTTCAACTTCAATATCACGCGATTGTTCTTCGCTTTTAGCGGTTTTTACTTCTGAACTTTCACTATTAGAAAACGACGCACTGACTCTACTTTTATCTTCGCTGCTGTCTTCGTCATCAGCTGAAGCTAACTCAGCTTGTGCGGCAGCCATTTTCTGTGTGGCGTCTGCCGCAATCGCTCTGTCGGCACCTGAGGGTTCTGCTGGTGCTAGTGCAGCAGCACGTACCGTTTGCATTTTATCGATGGTTGCTTGCGGATCGCCATTGATAACCCCAACATCAATCGGTACTTCACCACCTACGGCATAATTAGTGCCATCGGGGCCTCTTTGGTATTCGTAACTGGGTGAACCGGCATATTGTCCACCAACAGCCGCATGCGCTTGCTCGTGGGTTCGCACTTCGGTATCGCGAGCTTTGAGCTCTTTAATTTGTTGCTGTTCTTGCTCAAGTTGAAGCTCTTCTTGCTCACTAACTTCTTCGGCAGCTTGCTGTTTTTCTTGCTCGGCATCATCTTGATCACTATCAGCATTGCCTTCGCGTTGTTCAATAATTTTGTTGTCTGCAATTTTGCCGCTTGCAGTATAAGTTGAACTATCGCTGTTACCAGGTAGTTTGGCTTTTTCTGCATCACTTTGAGCTTTGTTTTCAGTACTACCGGCGGTGTTTGCAGCGGCTGGGGGAATGACTTCACGTAACTGATTGTCACGCCGAGCAGTCTCCGTATAAACATTTGCAGTGTTTATATTGATAGACGGAAACGGCGTGACGATATTCATGAGGAATTACACTTTAATATCAACTAAAGTGCCTAGTACATCATCTGCAGTTTGAATTGATTGCGTGTTAGCCTTGGCATTAAACTCTTCAACTTTTAAGTTTACTAATGCATCATCAATTCGTGCAGGTTGGGATACCGGCGCGGTTACGGCTTCTTCAGGGCGAGCAGCCGTTAATTGACGTTGCTGCGCTAATTGAGAATCATCTTGCTGCTCTATGCTGGCACGGTTAATCTCAGCGCTGGCCTTTTCAATACCTTGGCTGGCTCTATTAAACCCTTCAACACCGCTATTAAATACAGATCCAATCGGCATAATAATAAACCTCCAGCAAATAAATATTGTTTAATTATCGCTCAAAAATCACGCAAAATAAAGCTTTAAACCGCTGTATTCATGGCTTTGCTTCAAAGCATTGATTTAACGGCAGATAAAAATTCGTTTTTATGAGAAATAAATGGCGCATGTGATGCTTTGTCTATTACTTCGTACTCAAAGTCAGAATTAAGTGCGACCATTTTTTCAATTGCTCGATAAGGAACGAGAGAGTCTAAACGCCCAAAAATTCCACTAATCGCGACGGGACAGTGAGAAAATAATTCACGTAAGTCTTCACTTTGCAGTATATCTAACCCCACACTTAATGCTTGATTACTCGGCGGCGGTGACTGACTCAATAGTTGTTTTAGCTGTTTTACATCATCTCGCGCCGACTCACTGCCCATCGCTTGAATCGCCAAAAAGCGCTCTATCGTTTTTGAACGCTCTTGCAATAGCTGTTCTTTAAACTGTGTGAGCACTTTAGGTTTAATACCTTCCCAGGGCAATTGCTCTACAAAAAAAGGAGTAGAGGCAACTAAAATAACTTTTGACACTTTTTCTGGCCAATGTTTGGCAATATAAATGGCAAACAAACCGCCTAAAGACCATCCCATCAAAACAGATTTTGGTTTTAATTGCTGACTCACCAACTGAGCTGCATCATGTAAAGTATACGGATCCAAAGAGACATCATGATCACCGTAACCAGGTAAGTCTAAACAACGTACCTTACCAGAATATAAAAATTCTAATTCTGGTTTTATTAACTGCCACACGCCTTGGTTCATTCCCCAACCATGCAACAACACACATTCATTTTGCATATTTGCCTAACCTTAACCAAACTTAAATCTATGATAGCGTTTTAGGGGGAGTTTGTAATGAGGAGAATCAGCGAATGAAACTTAGCCTAACTGATTGGCTTTTTCCCTCGTATTGCGTGTTGTGCCAGAATCAAATACACAGCTCACTGGGACTATGTCAGTTTTGTTTAGATGACCTGCCTTTGCTAGATTTGGCTGAGTATGACAATTTATTTTACCGCCCAGATATTGTAGAAATGTTTCCTAACTGCAGCTTTGAGAAACTATTTGCCTGCACTTTTTATCAACCCCCTTTTGATTTATGGCTAAAACAACTCAAATTTAATAATCAAATTCATTACAAAAAAGCACTGCAGCAAGTCATCAAAAAACAACTTACTATTTTTACAAATAAACAGCATTTAGCTGCTGCTGTATTTATTATTTTACCTTTGCACAAGTCGCGTTTTTTTAGTCGAGGATTTAATCAGGTTACCCAAGTATGGCAGCCTTGTTTGTCATCCTTTAAGGTCTTGAATAATGTTTTAATACGCAATAAAAACACCTCGGCACAGTCACAACTGAGCAAAACAAAGCGGATAAAAAATTTACAGCAGGCTTTTTCATGTACTGCCAATTTAGAGGGTAAAACGGTGGTCATTATTGATGATATTATGACCACAGGTGCAACACTCAATGCAGCCACCTTGTCGCTAAAAGAAGCGGGCGCTAAACAAGTCTGGGCATTTACGACCTGTTTAACGCCACTTTAGATTTAGTTACCACTGACACGAAAGGTATGACCAAAAAATAAAGCGTTACTTAATAATCGGCTGGTGCCATACCAGTAACCTCTAAATACAGGGTTGTCTGTCATCGCAATCACACTACCTCGACCATAAGAGTGAGCCATTAGCGCAGCACCGCCGGCCACTTGCTCTACATTAACTGCATCAGTAAAACCAGCAAGTAACGGCTGTTGTGTATAGGTGAGTATATTTACAAACGGCGCTTGCGAGGCTTCAAGTAACCAGGTACTGTTTTTAAATACTGGCAGAGTGTCACGCTTAAATGAAAACGTCAGTGGGTGCGTAGTATCTACATCAGTATTAAATATAGCGCCTGCAATACGCTGGCGACCCGCTAGATGGTCTTTGTCTGCATATTTTAAACCTTGAGTATCAAATGCGCTGGCAACATCTTTACGTGATAAGTAGTTTGCTTTTAATAACTGCTGATCAGCTAAGAACTTTGCCCCGCCTTTATGACCCCAAATAACGCCGCCTTTTCTCACCCAGCTTTTAATTGCCACTTTGTCGGTATCAGATAATGTCGAATAATCGCCATGCGCCAACACAATATGGCTGTAATTACTGAGATCTAAAGACGCTAAACGGTTCATTTCAACAATGGTAGGCGCTACGCCTACAAAGCGATCTAGGTAATACCACACTTCACCTGCTTCATATTGGCTAACCCCTTTACCGCCAACTAATAACACCTTAGGCGCAGAAACAACCGCCATAGAGCGCGAGCCTAAGTCGGCACCTTTACTGGTTAAGCCTGTGGTAATTGGCTTAATTTCAATATCAAATTGGCTTTGTGCTTGATTTAGCTTTGCCACCCAATTAGTCTCTGTTTGCAGTCCTGCAGGGATAATAATACTGCCAGCATCAAAATTTATCTCATTACTCGTTGATGTTG
The DNA here is from genome assembly GCF_030407645.1 of Pseudoalteromonas sp. APC 3495. Lineage (NCBI taxonomy): Bacteria > Pseudomonadati > Pseudomonadota > Gammaproteobacteria > Alteromonadales > Pseudoalteromonadaceae > Pseudoalteromonas > Pseudoalteromonas sp. APC 3495. The sequence continues at coordinate 48,806 of NZ_JASDDA010000018.1, forward strand.
CGGTTAATGGTTTTAATGCAACACGTGCTTTAATACCTTGCTGTAACAGACTATTGAGCATTTTTGGGGCAAGCATGTCGTCCCAAGCAAATCCGTAGGCATAGTTTTTAGTTAGCGGCGTAAAAACAGGCTGTTTTGCTTTTTGCCAAGCCGTAGTATCAACCTCTAATCCCCAGCGGCTGTTTACTTTAGCAAATGGTAAATTAAACGCATGCGCTAATGTCCAACCTGATACATCGTAAAAAGTGTTATCGGCAAAGTTTTGCTGTTCACTAAAAATAGCTTTAACTAATCGGTATTGTGGTTGCGCAAGCGGCACAAAATAGCTATTAGCGGTAAAGTTTTTACCTTCAGCTTTTAGTCCCTCTTTAACTGGATAAGCATTAATTTGGTGCTGTTTAAGTATGCTTAAAAAGTCGTTAGTACGTGTTTTGTCTTCCCCACCTTGAACAATATAGCCTTGATAGTCTTCATCTTTTGCTAATGTAACTGCTTTGTTATAAAAGTTAGCTTGGTACTCTAGCAAAGCTTGGCGGTTATCAATCGCTGCTTTAAACGTAGATAAGCTCGTTAAAAGTTGGTTTTTAATCGTAAACGCAAAAGTTAGCGGGCCATTGATCGTTTCTTGAATATGACCGCGAGAACTTGCTTGTTCAAATAAAATACCGACACCACCATTTACATCAGGGTAAGTTGAACCTTTGCCATAATAAAAGTCATCAAAGCTTTCTTCTGTAAAATACAGTGCGTTGTTTTCATCTAAAGTTTTTGCATGATAATTTGCAATTGCTTTGGTTAGGCTCACATTTTCTTCAGGGGTAATGGGGTGTTTACGACTAGGGATCCCTGGCTGGAAAAAATAGCTACTGTTTGGTCCCATTTCATGAAAGTCAGTTAAAATATTAGGCTTCCAATAATGAAACTTGGCTATACGCGCTCGCGACTCAGGGTGCTGCAGTAAAAGCCAATCACGATTTAAATCAAACCAGTAATGATTAGTACGGCTACTTGGCCAGCTCTCTACATGCTCACGCGTTTGCGGATCTGACGATAAGTTCATTCCACGATTACTATTAGCCCAATTAGCAAAACGTGCTAAGCCGTCTGGGTTAAGCGACGGGTCGAGTAAAATCACCGTGTTGTTAAGTAGCTCATTTATTTCATCACCTTGCGCGGCTGCTAAATAATAAGCCACTAGCAAGGCAGCATTACTCCCTGACGATTCGTTACCATGAACGCTATAACCCATCCACACAACGCTTGGCTGCTCTGCTAATTTATTGTTTGAGTTATTTAGGCGAGCTAAGTGTGCTTGGCGAGTTTGTTCTATATTTTTTAGTTTGTTAGCTGCGGTAATAGTGAGCATAACTAGTGGGCGCTGCTCGTGGGTACGACCTATTACTTCAAAATTAACTCGATCGCTTTTTTGAGCCAAAATTTCCATATAGCGTACAAGCTGATCATGCCTTACATGCCATTCACCCACTTGATGACCAAGTACTTTTTCAGGTGTTGGAATGCTGGGATCAAATTCAACCTGTTGCTCAAAATAATACGACAGGGGCTTTGCCACACTTGAAAAACTGGCTAGTATCACCACTACTGTTAATATAAACCGCATATAAATCACTCTAAAAATGTTTGTTAATTGCACGCTACCATTGCTTAAAATAGATGCCAACTTTTTACGTTCAACACTAGCCGCAACACGATGAGCGGAGTATGATATGCAGTATCCGAGTAATTTAGTCAAGTATAGACGGTTTTATGATTTCAATTTCCGAAACAGCGCAAGCGCATTTTGCTAAGCTATTAGCAGATCAATCTCAACAAACGAATATTCGTGTGTTTGTTGTTAATCCTGGTACATCACAAGCTGAATGTGGTGTTTCTTATTGTCCAGAAGACGCGGTAGAAGAGAGCGATATTCGCCTAAACTTTAACGGTTTTGACGCTGTTGTTGATGCCGAAAGCGCGCCTTTTTTAGCCGAAGCTGAAATTGATTTTGTTACTGACAAAATGGGCACGCAGCTAACTCTAAAAGCGCCTAATGCTAAAGCACGTAAGCTAGGTGAAGACGCAAGCCTAAATGAACGCGTTCAACACATGTTAGAAACAGAAGTTAACCCACAACTTGCAAATCATGGCGGCCAAGTAAGCTTAGTAGAGATCACCGCTGCTGGTATTGCTGTGCTTCAATTTGGTGGTGGTTGTAATGGTTGCTCTATGATTGATGTCACACTAAAAGAAGGCATTGAAAAAGAAATGATTGCTAAGTTTGATGAGATCACCGGTGTGGCTGACATAACCGATCACGAAGCTGGCGAGCACTCTTATTACTAAGTATTAATCCACTATGCTAAAGCCACTCATTTACCGCTTAGGGAGCGACCCTAAGTTGAGTCTAAAGCGCTTTTTTCGCGGCCTAGCACTGTTTGTGCTGGCCGTGATGTTTATCACTTTGGGTTATTACAACCATTATAGTTTACAAGTCATTGGCATAGTAATTTTAGCGCCGGCATTGTTTTTTGCATTCTGGGGCTACGCGGGTATTTTTGCCAATCGTTTTTCGCAAGTATTGAAAAACATCCCTGCCAAAAATAACGACCCCGATCTATGGAAATAACGGTTTAATCAAGTAATTGATTATTAGTTTTTAGCTGCTGATATTTAATTATAAGTGTTACACCCCGCATTAGCATAAAACAACTCATTGCTAACCATAAGCCATTATTTTGCCACGACTGAAACAACCAAAACACCCCAAAAAAACCTATTGTCGCCGATAACAGCATACTATTTCGCATTGCTTTAGCACGTGTTAAACCAACGAATATACCATCAAACAAAAAACAACTCATTGCTAAAATTGGCAGCACAATTACCCACGGTAAGTAATCAGTAGCCTCTTCAATAACCTCAGGTACATTAGTCAACAGCTTTATAATAGAGCTGCCAAATAATATAAAAAATACACTATACAAAATGCCAAACAACATGCCCCAAAATACGCTTATTTTTACCCATAGCCTTATCTTTTCAACACTTTGTTGACCTTTCGCTTGGCCTACTTTTGCCTCGCTCGCATAAGCAATTCCATCAAGCGCAAAGCTGACCAACATTAAAAAGTTGAGTAGTACCGCATTGGCTGCCAATGTAGTTTCACCTATACGTGCAGCATAAAAGGTCATAAAGCTAAAACATAACTGCAATACTAAAGAGCGAATAAAAATATCGCGATTTAAACTTAATAATCCTGCCATTTTTTCTATGCTAAACCAATTTGCAACCGCTAAGCTTATGCCCTGTTTTTTAGCTAGCTGAACCACTAACAGCAAAGCAAAAATTAAAGCCGTGTAATCCGCTATTAATGATGCCCAAGCCGCCCCTGCAACCGCCCAATCAAGATAAACTACAAAATAAATGTCGAGTACAATATTGGTAATATTAGTGACTAACAATAAATAAAATGGCCCTCGCCCATAATGAACGCCGAGCATCCAGCCTAATAATACTAAGTTACATAGCGCTGCTGGGGCGCTAAAAATACGAATACTAAAATACCGATAGGCCTCATTGAGCACATCACTATTGGCAGCAGATAAATAAGCAATGGCGTGTTTTATAAGGGGGGATAATAAAATCAGAATTAAAGCTACGCTGCTGGCCAATAACAAACTGCGTTTGAGTAAAGCTGCCAACTGAGTTAAATCATTTTTACCGTAAGCCTGTGCCACCAGCCCAGTGGTGCTCATTCTTAAAAAACCAGCAAGCCAAAATAAAATGGAGATCACGGTAGAACCTAAGGCAATTCCCGCTAAATAATGCGCACTCCCCAGGTGACCAATCACTGCCGTATCAACAATTCCTAACAACGGCACAGTAATATTTGATAATATCATTGGACCGGCTAACAACAACAAGCTTTTATGGTGTGCTTTATTATGTATAAGAAATTGTTTCATTTAGTATTATTGTTCCTGATTTGTGGTTCTTTACGTGCGCAAGCAGCTGTTATTCTACAGTATCATCACGTCAGTGAAACCCTTCCCGCGGTGACCAGTGTAAGCGCCAACACTTTTACTAAACACTTAAATTATTTAAAAGAGCATAACTTTAACGTTATTCCACTAAATGAGCTGATTAGCGCATTAAAACAAGGTAAGGCTTTAGACGATAAAACGCTCGCGATTACTTTTGATGATGGATATAACAATAACTACGAACAAGCTGCGCCTATTCTTGAGAAATTTGGCTATCCGTACACTATTTTTGTAAACCCAAAACTCATTGATGAACAAGCGGGTTATGTGATGGGATGGGATAAGCTCAGAGAGCTTGCAAAAAAAGGCGCCCTTATTGCCAATCATAGTGCCGAGCATAACTATCTGCATAAAAAGCGCGAAAATGAAACACAAAGCCAATGGCGTGAACGCACTAAAAACGACATTCTTAGTTCACAGCAGCGTATAAAAGAAGAAATAGGCCACGATTATAAATACCTTGCCTATCCATACGGAGAGTTTAACAATCAGCTACAAGCTCTCGTTACTGAACTAGGCTTTATTGGCATTGGTCAGCACTCTGGTGCAGTTAATCAACATTCTAATTTTAGCCGTTTACCACGTTTTCCCGCATCTGGTTTTTATAGCAAATTAGATACGTTAATTACCAAGCTCAATTCAACTGCTTTTACTATTAATAAACTAACCTATAAAGATAGTGTAACCACACAAAATCCACCGTCGTTAACTATAAATCTAGAGACTGATGACTTTCATAAAAGCCAATTTGCCTGTTATGTATCAAGCATTGGGCAAGCTAATTTAAATTGGTTAAACGATAATACGGTTGAGGTGACGCCGCCAAAGCAGCTTAATAAAGGCCGCTCTCGCTTTAACTGCACCGCCCCATCAATAAAAAAAGCAGGCAGTTATTATTGGTTTTCACAGCCTTGGGTGATCAATTAAATTCTATTTTTTAATCACTTGATTTAATAACCGCTGGGTCATTTTATCCAGCGGTACGACCTCATTTGCAGCCCCGATATCAATAGCAGCCTTGGGCATTCCCCATACCACAGACGAAAACTCATCTTGTGCCAATGTATAAGCCCCTTGTTGTTTTAACGCCAGTAAACCTTTCGCGCCATCACTTCCCATACCGGTTAATAGTGTGGCAACAATATACTTAGCACCAATTTCAAGTAATGAGTTAAACAGTACATCTACTGCGGGCTTATGCCTATTTACAGGTTCACCATCATCAAGCTGACAATATAATGCACTACCTTGTTTGCTAATGCGTAAATGTAGCCCGCCGGGAGCTATATAAGCGCATCCTGCTACCAGCTTATCGCCTTGTTGTGCCTCTTTTACGTTAATGGTACAAGTGCGCTGCATTCGCTCTGCAAATGAGGTACTAAATACAGGAGGAATATGCTGCGTTATTACAATGGGTGGGCAGTTTTTTGGCATGCGTATAAGTACTTCTTTTATCGCCTCCGTGCCTCCGGTTGACGCACCAATCGCAATCACTTTATTTACTAAAAATTCGGCATTAGTGGGGATAGGTTCTGCTACAGCACTATTTTTTTTATAGCCTCGAACCCGTGCACTGGCTGCCACTCTGACTTTTTGCTGAACAATATCAGCATATTGACTCATTTGCTCCTTAACGTTAACTGTTGGCTTAGCAATAAAGTCAACTGCACCAATCTCAAGCGCTTCAAGCGTAATGGGTGAACCTTTTTGTGTGAGTGTAGAAATCATCACAACCGGCATAGGACGTAAGCGCATCAGGTTTTTTAAAAAACTAATGCCGTCCATTTTTGGCATTTCAACATCCAACGTTAGTACATCCGGATTATATTTTTTGATCATCTCTCGGGCTTCGTATGGGTCTTGTGCACCACCTACTACCACAATATCTTTTGCCTGTTGCAGTATCTCTGTCAGCAATTGTCTGATCAGTGCCGAGTCATCAATTATTAATACTTTAATCATAGCCATCCTTAAAACAGCTCTATATCAGTGGCTTTTGTTTGTTGCTCAAGATTATGTAAGTAACGCACTTCACGTTTTTCAATCGTATCATTGTGTAAGTTACGTAGCTTTTTAACTTGTACTTTTCCATTATGAGGATTAAAAAATATTTTTCGTGGCCAAGGCCCGCCCATATCATGCGCCACTAAATTTAGCGCTTCTTCTGCTATATATGCATTGGCAAAACTGATATTGCCAATACCAATATCTGTCATGGCGCTAATTATTTTGCCTCCCCCAAACAGTTTTACTTTTAAGTTTGCCCGGGATGCGCCATTTTTAAGCACTTCATTAATTAAATATTCCATAGCCCAATTACCGTAACGACAACTTAAACTATGCGCTTGCTCAATTCGCTCACCTTTTTGAATTGGTAGCATAAAGTGGTTAATCCCGCCTATGCCTAGCTTATCGTCGTAAACACAGGCAGCAATACACGATCCTAGTACGGTGGTGATTAGCTCATCATTTTTAGAAACATAAAACTCACCTGGTAATACCTTAGCGACCACACGATCTCGCGAGGCGTCCCAATAGCGTTTAATATGCTCAAAACCCGCTAATACTGGCTTAAATTGCATGTGCATGGGCTACTTTTTGATACATGGTTTTCCCTAAGTTTTTAAATAAAACATGCTCTTTACCCATGGTTTCTGAATGCCCTAAAAATAAATAACCTTGGTCATTAAGAATATCGGCATAATGGTTAAAAAGCTGATCCTTTGTCTCTTTATCAAAGTAAATCACTACATTTCGGCACAAAATCAAGTCGAACGGGCCTTTCATTGGCCAGTCTTGTAATAAGTTTAAACGCTTAAATGAAATACATTGCTGCAGCTTAGGTTTAACCTTATAACTTTGCCCATCTTTACTGGTTAAAAACCAGCGTTTTAGTAAAGCATCATCAAGACCATTTACGTTCGCTGCGGTATAAATACCACTTTGCGCCTTCGCCAGTACATTAGAGTCAAGATCAGTGGCTAATATCTTCACATCCCAATCACTTGGAAAAGCTCCTTGCAGCGTCATTGCTAAACTATAGGGCTCTTCACCGGTAGAGCAGCCTGCAGACCAAATTCGAACGCGCTTAGTCTGTTTATTTGTCTTTAACAGGGTTGGTATTAACTGATCTTTTATAAACTCAAAATGATGCATTTCACGAAAAAAAGAGGTTAGATTAGTGGTAATGGCATTGATAAATGCATCAAACTCCTGATCTTTATGATTTTTTAAGTAATCGAGGTAGCTTGAAAAGTTTGTTAATTTTCGCTCACGAATTCGTCTTGCCAAGCGTGAGTAGACCATCTCTCGCTTATGCTCTCCTAGTACAATACCGCAGGCGTTATAAACTAAATGAGCCACTTCCTTAAAATCACTATCCGTTAATAAAAACTCTTTCATTATTTGCTCTCATTTAAAAATAAAGCGAGGTTCACGCATACATTGCAGGTGAACCTAACTAAAGTGAGTTTAAAACTCCTCCCACTCTTCAGCCGAGTCTACAAAATTTTCACCTTTGCTTTTATTACTAACGAAGCTATTTTGTTGCTGATGAGATATTTCAGGTGTGCGAATAACAGGCGATACCACTGCCATATCTTGCTGGCCTAATGAGAAAAAGTGCAGTAAACGGCGCATTTCATTTGCTTGTTCCGCCATTGATTCACCTGCAGCCGATGCTTGTTCAACTAATGCCGCATTTTGCTGGGTCATTTCATCCATTTGCGATACAGCTTTATTTACTTGCTCAATACCTGCACTTTGCTCTTCAGAGGCTTGGGTAATATCGGCTATCATTTGTGTTACGCGTTTCACCGATACCACAATCTCTTGTAACGTCACACCTGACTCATTCACAAGCGCGCTACCGTCAGCAACTTTGCCAACACTGTCTCTAATTAGCTCTTTAATTTCTTTCGCTGCCCCTGCCGAGCGCTGCGCTAAGTTACGTACTTCACCTGCAACAACCGCAAAACCTCGGCCTTGCTCACCGGCTCTAGCAGCCTCTACGGCAGCATTAAGTGCAAGCAAATTGGTTTGGAATGCTATTTCGTCTATCACTCCAATGATGTCGGCAATTTTCTTACTCGATTCATTAATCGCAGACATGCTGGTTACCGCTTTATTAACCACTTCTCCACCCTGAATCGCCTTATCACAGGTTTCTTCAGCTAAGTCATTTGCCACTTTGGCATTATCGGCGTTTTGGCGAACCGTACTGGTCATTTCTTCCATGCTAGAGGCTGTTTCCTCTAACGATGACGCTTGCTCTTCTGTGCGCTGGCTTAAATCAGCATTGCCTTGTGAAATTTCTTCAGCCCCACTGGCCACCAAAGTGGCTGATGTATTAATTCGGTTAATAACCTCAGTTAGTTTATCTGCTGTCGCATTTGCATCTGTTTTCAGTTTTTCAAACGAGCCTTGGTATTCTTTTTCAATCCGTTTAGATAAATCACCAGTGGCCATGGCATCGAGCATATTGCCAGTATCAGTTACCGCATCGTCAACCACTTTAACTAAACTATTAAGACCCTGAGCTAAACGTAAGAAAAAGCCATCTTTACCTTGCTCAGCTACTCGTGCATTTAAATCACCTTTGCTTGCTGCGCCGACTAATTGAGCAATTTCTTTTTCAATAGCGACTTCTGCGGTTCTGTCTTCCCACTCAACTACCGTCCCAATACGCTCATTGTCTGTGGTGATTATAGGGTTTGCCACTAAACCAAAGGTTCTGCCGCCCACTTTAATTTCTGTACTGTAAGTATCCGTTAACTTAGCCAACATATTTTGCTGATGGGCTGGATTTTTATGAAATATATCAATACTTTGATTAAGTAAGTTTTTGCTATCAAAGTTAGGTAAGTCAGTGCGTATATCATTTTGCGCAACACTCATCATATTTCTCACTGCGCTATTCATATACACAATGACATTCGAGGCATCAGCAATCATGGTATTGGTTGCCACGGTATCTAATGCTTGGCGAACACGTAAGTTTTCTTGCGCTCTAGCACGTTCAGCATCCGCTTTAGACACCTCATCAGTAATATCTTGCCATTCAACAATAGTACCTAAGCACTTGCCATCTTGATTTGTCCAAGGAGAAGCAATGATGTCAAAAATAAGACCAGCTAAATTCAACGAAGTTTTATAAGGAGCATCTAAGTTTTTTAGTCGCTCTTGCTGATTAGCTAGTTCCTGATGAAACTCATCAACACGGATATCCATTAACCCAGCGACTGAAAAACTAGGTAAAACAGTTTGCAACTCTTTTTCACGTGCTTTAAACATTTGCTTGATGCAGTCATTCACAAAAATAATGTTTAAATTTTTATCAGCAATCATCACACTTGCTTGGCATACTTTTAATGCGTTAGCCAAGTCGGCCGCTTTTTTAGAGGTTTTTTCTAGCTCTTTTTGCGCTGTGATATCGGTGGCGTACTTAATCACTTTAAATGGCTTACCATTCATATCATAAATAGGATTATAAGAGGCATATATCCAAATTTCCTCGCCTTGTTTACCTATTCTTAAATACTCACCACTGTCATACTCGCCACGCCCAAGTTTATCCCAAAACGCTTGATATTCTTGGCTATTTGCATATTCAGAAGTAACAAACAATCTATGATGCTGCCCTTGTATTTCATTTGCCTGATAACCAAATGTTTTTAAAAAATTATCATTAGCGCCAATAATGGTTCCATCTAAATTAAACTCAATAACCGCTTGTGACTTACTGATTGCGGTAATTTGGCCTGCAGCTTCAACCGCTTTTAACTTTTGCTCAGTAATGTCTGTTGCAAATTTAACGACTTTAAGTACTTGCCCTTGCGAGTCTATAACAGGATTGTATGTTGCTTGGATCCAGACTTCTTTGCCATTTTTTCCAATACGCTTAAATTCATCTGAAATAAATTCACCCGCGTTCAAACGCTGCCAAAATTGACGATATTCATCACTTTGCGTTTCGCTAGGGCTTACAAATAAAGAATGGTGCTGGCCTTGAATCTCAGCGAGTGAGTAGCCCATTACACGAAGAAAATTAACATTGGCAGTAATGATTCTTCCATTAGGCTCAAATTCAATTATTGCTAATGATTTATGCAATGCATTTATGATCAAATCATTGCTTGATTTAGACTGTTTTGAATTACTAAACCATCCCATGCTTATCACCACCTTTAAGTTATTTGCTTTATTTAGTTACTATTACCGCTAAATATTCATGGTTGCCTGTAGGTTAATTAGCGCGACCATTTTATCGCCCACATTCACTAGCCCTGCGACATATTCACTTTCATTTGTTTGGGTTAAACTCGGCACTGCTTTAGCGTCTTGCTCAGCAATACTGTAAACATCCGCTACGGCGTCTACCGTAATCCCCATCACTTTACTTTCTTGCTCAAACTCAACTTTTACAATAATGACTACCGTTAACGGTCCATACTCAATGGTGGGTAAACCAAAGCGCAATCGTAAATCAATAATTGGCACAATGGTGCCGCGTAAATTAATCACGCCTTTTACGTACTCAGGGGCATTTGGCAGTGCGGTTATATCTTCCCAGCTACGAATTTCTTGCACCGTTAATATATCTACTCCGTACTCTTCTTCAGCCATAATAAAGGTGAGAAACTGCTTAATGCCCTCTTTGCGCTGTAGTTCAATATTGCTATTTAATGCTATTGATTCAGAGAACATGAATCCTCCAAGATGGTCGATGGCTCAATACTCAATGCTTGGCTACCTGGCTTTTTTAACCCTGAAAGCTTTATCAAGCCGCTAATATCTAAAATTAACGAAACACGCCCATCACCTAAAATCGTTGCCCCCGACACACCATCCACTTTGTGGTAATTAGCCTCTAAGCTTTTTATAACCACCTGCTGTTGTGAAAGTAAATCGTCGACAAGTAACCCAACTTTTTGATTATCGTTTTCCACGACAACTAGTAAGGTTTTATCTAACGATTCAATGGCATTTTGGTGATTAAAAATGTCGTATAAACGTAAAATAGGAATGTATTCATCACGTAATCTGAGTACATCTAGGTCTTTACCAACACGGCTTACTTTTGCAATATCAATTTGCAACGATTCTACAATCGAGATCAGTGGAATAATGTAAGTATGCTTGGCTACTTTGACTAATTGCCCATCTAAAATAGCTAAAGTGAGCGGTAGCCGAATAGTAAAAGTAGAACCAATTCCAGCAGCAGATGTCACTTCTACCGAGCCATTTAATGATTGAATATTACGCTTAACCACATCCATACCCACCCCACGGCCAGATAAGTCACTTACCTCATCAGCGGTAGAAAATCCTGGCATAAAAATGAGTTCGTTAATTTCATCATCTGTTAGCTCACTGTCAGCGGCGATCACTTCATTGGTAATCGCTTTTTCTTTGATCTTTTGAGTGTTAAGACCTTGGCCATCATCCATAATTTCAATGACGATATTGCCGCCCTGATGAAAGGCATTTAATGTAACCTTACCCACAGGATCTTTTCCTGCTGCAATACGTTTTTCTACCGTTTCAATACCATGATCCAATGAGTTTCTTACCAAATGCACCATAGGATCGGATATTTTTTCCATAACGGTTTTATCTAATTCTGTTTGTTCTCCTATCAGCTTTAACTCCACCTCTTTATTAAGCTTTTGGGCAATATCACGTACTAAACGTGGAAAACGACTGAACACAAAGTTAATTGGCAACATGCGAATACGCATCACGTTTTCTTGTAAGTCGCGGGTGTTATGCGCTAATTGCGCAAGCCCCTCTTGAAGCGAGGTCACCGTGGTAGGCGTCATTTCTTGTTCGCTAAGCTGATTTAGCATCGCTTGGGTAATGACCAACTCTCCAACCATATTAATCAGTGAGTCGACCTTATCAATGCCAACACGAATGGAAGTTGACTCAGGCGCTGCTTTTGCACTGGTTGGTGCTTTTGGTTTATTGGTTTTGGGTTCAACAACCGTTTTTGGTGTTTCAATAACAGGTTCGTTGACCACTGCAGCTTCTGCTGCTTTACCATCATTAAATAAGCCACCGCAAAGCTCAATTTTAATATCGGCATCGTCCTCAACCCACTCAAAAATTTCTCTAATTGCTTGATCGTCACGGTCAGTGTTTAAGAAAAATCGCCAATATAAAAAGCATTCATCGGTCGTTAAATCTTTAATATCAGGTATGACATCTGTAAACGCTTGTACTTCCAATTCACCAAGTTCAGCTAATTCACTGATCATAAACAGCGGTTCGTTACCCGTTTTAAACAAATGAAAATGCGGTTTAAAATCAATTTGATAAGTATTAATAATGACCTGTTCAACACTGGCTTCTGCCACTACGGCTTCACTTTCAGGCATGCCAAGTAATCTTTCAAACTGCTCTCGTAATGAGTCAGCTTGGCTTAAATCAGGCTCTTCCTGTACTTTAAGCGAATGCAACAAGGCTCTTAAACAATCTACTGATTTAAGTAATAAGTTAATATGTTCACTGCTTATATTTCGCTGACCTTCACGTATTTGATCCAGTAATGTTTCTAGAACATGAGTGAAGTTTGCGATTGAATTAAACCCAAAGGTAGCACTGCCTCCTTTAATAGAATGGGCAGCCCTAAAAATAGTATTAATGGTTTCTAAGTCTTCTTCGCCCGGCACTAAGTTGAGTAATTCAGTCTCCATAACATCGAGGCCTTCAAAACTCTCTTCAAAGAACACTTCAAAAAACTGGCTTAAATCAATACTCACAGTGCACTCCTAGGTTAGCGGATTACTTTTTTTAGCACGGCTAATAGTTGATCTGGATTGAAGGGCTTTACAATCCACCCTGTTGCCCCAGCAGCTTTCCCTTCTACCTTTTTATCCATACCCGATTCTGTGGTTAACATAAGTAGCGGTGTAAACTTGTAATTCGGAAGCCCTCTTAACTCTCTAATAAGCGTGATCCCATCCATAACAGGCATATTTACATCAGAAATAACTGCATCAAAACCTTGCTGCTTGGCAATCGCTAATGCCTCACTACCGTCTTTGGCTTCGGTAACATCAAACCCTGCTGTTTTTAACGTAAAACTCACCATTTGACGCATTGATGCAGAATCATCTACAGCTAATATTCTTTTCATATAGACCTCTAATTAGTACTTTCTGGTGCTAGGTATTCACTTAAACCGAGTTGATCAATGGCATTGGTTAATGCATCACTACTGCCAACCCAGGCAATTTTTTGATTAATAGTAAGGAGATGTTTTTGTAGGGCACATAAAAGTTGAACCGAGGCCGTATCAGCAGACATTACATCGCTAATATCTAAGCAAATATCTCGGCTATTATTAAGTTCGCTTAATAAATCTTGATGTAAAACTTCAACATGAACAATTGAAAGTTCGTTTGGTAGTTTAAGCATTTTTTAAGCTTTTCCTTATCAACTCAATCCATAACAAAAGCTTAGACCGAGATAATGAAAACGCCATAAAAACGACTAAAAAATAACTAATTAATTAAAAACCGTTAATAAAAAACGCGAAAAGGGGCATAAAGCCCCTTTAAAATCGTAAAACCTTTAAAAGCTAGTTTTTGTAGTATTCGGCTATTTTAATAAATTCTGCGGTTAATTTTGTAGTATTAACCAAAGGCACATCTCCTTGTTTAAATTCAGGCTTAAAAATAGCTCTTAGTGCGCCACTGCCATCAACAAGGGCAACAGATGCACTATGATCCACCGCATAGTCGGATTCATTACTATCACTAATTGCGTAAATTAATCCAAGCTCGCGGACAAATGGAAATAAGTCTTTATGTTCACCTGATACAGCTAAAAAATCTGGATTAAAGTAATCTATGTACTCTTTACGTTTTTGAGCAATATCACGTTTAGGATCAACAGATATAAACCATACTTGTAGTGGATACTCAGCCTGCAAATTTTTATAGGCATTGTTGAGCTTAGCTAGCGTCATCGGGCAAATATCAGGGCAACTTGTGTAACCTAAAAACACTAAATTCCACTGGCCTAAAAACTGCTGTTTGGTTACTAACTTCCCTTGTTGATCACTCAACGAAAAGTCAGATAACGGTTTTGCGGTTTCATAAACTAACGCATCAAGATCTTGTAAATTTTTTTTATCACTACAGGCCGATAAAAAGAGTACTGAAAAAACAACTAAACCACACCATAACTGCTTCATATAACTAGCCATTTATCTATAAATAAGATGATAAATAGTATCATCAAATGAATAATCGAAAAACGAAATAAATCCATCGCAGTGTCTTCTTTGGCGGCAAACTTTAAGTTAATTGCTTTGTATATAAATACAATATTGAGAAGACATGCCCCGCTTAGATAAATAAGCCCTGACATGCCAATCAAATAAGGAAACACACATACAATGGCGAGTAATACCGAATATGCAAGCACGCATGTTTTACAAAAATCGATACCATGGGTGACCGGTAACATGGGGATTTTAGCCCGCTCATAATCACTTTTACGCGCGATGGCGAGCGCCCAAAAATGAGGTGGGGTCCAGGTAAATATAATCATCACCAGCAACCAAGGGGCTGCCGCCATTTGATTTGTTTCAGACACCCAACCGAGTAATGGAGGCATTGCACCGGCTAATCCCCCTATAACTATATTTTGTGGTGTGGCACGTTTTAAAAATGACGTATAAATAAACGCATAACCAACAAGTGCAAATAAGGTCAGTATGGCTGTGAGCGTATTTGCCCACAACATCAGCATAATAAAGCCCGCAACGCCAATCACAGCAGCAAAGCTCAGTGCATGTAATTTACTTAAACGCCCTTTAGCAACAGGGCGATGGCGGGTGCGTGCCATTTTGCTATCAATTTCGCTATCAACCACATGATTGATGACTGCGGCGGCCGCAGAGAGTAATCCAATCCCTAATAAACTGATGAACTGAACCCCAACACCTCTGCCAACATCAGGGGCTAGCGCTAAGCCAACCCATGCTGTTAACACTAGCATAGCCACTACTTTAAATTTACTTATTGCCAAATAATCTTGGATTAAGTGGTAACTTTTAGTCAATAACGATGCGCTGTAAACGGGCTGCATTGCTTTTTTATTAATTGTAAGTGCCATAATCATTCCCCTCTAAGTACGTACTTTTAGGTAATAACATAACCTAACCATAGTTAATAACAGTATGGCAGCCATTAAGTTATGCGCCAGTGCCACGCCTAACGGAAAATGAAAATGCACCACGGCTAACCCTAAAGCTATCTGGCAGAATAACGCCACTAACACACTCACCGTACAGCTTTTAATTTTTTGCGAATAGGCATGACTGTATATACGCCACATCACCAAGGCTAAAACAATGCAAGTAACTAAGGCCCATATTCGATGCAGTAAATGAATAGACATACGCGCCTGTTGCGACAACACACCAAATTCATAATTACTGTGCTCAAGGGGGAGCTGAAAGACACTACTGAATGAAAAAGGCTGAGCGTAACTACACAGCGGTAAGCCATTACAATGTGGAGCCGCATAATTAGCCGCTAACCAACCACCAAGGGCGATTTGTAAAATCAGTACCGTTAATGCCACGAGGCTTAATTTAAAGTGAGGTTTTGCGCCCGCATCACCACCCGTAATAGGTTGGCTGGTCAGACGCAAATACAATAGCGTTAATAACGCTAAAATACTAAATCCTCCGAGCAAATGCCCCATAACTATAAGCGGCTGTAGGTTCATAGTAACCGTCCACATACCTAATGCGGCCTGAAAAATAACAAGCAGCAGCAATATCATAGGCAACCTTACAGGCGTGGTTGGGTACTGACGCTTTAGAAAAGCTAAAATAAACAACACTAAAATTAATACCCCAAGCGTGCCTGCAAAGTAGCGATGGATCATTTCTTTCCATGCTTTTGCTTTTTCAAATATCATATCGGGATAACTTTGAATCGCTTGTGCAATCTCTGCTTCGTGTTTAGGCACGGTTAAAAAGCCATAACAACCAGGCCAATCGGGACAACCAAGCCCTGCGTCACTTAAACGCGTGTATGCGCCCAGAGCCACCACAATTAATGCGAATAAACTCGTTGCTAATACCAAATTTTTATAGTTTTTATACATAGCATCCTCTACTTAGCTCGAACGAGAGTAATTGAGTAATTTTTTTAGATCTTTTAATAACCCTTTTTGGATCAAACGGTTTTCTTGTGGTTGAGAACTAAATGGATACTCCAGTACAATTAGCCCCATATGATCGATTAAATACAAACTGGCAGGTTTTAACTGCTGTTGCTCATCAATAACATGCCAACGCGTTGTAACTAGCTCAGGCTGTCCCATAATAGCCATATCAACTTTGTGTTGGTTTTTGCCAAGGGCAACATATAAATTGTCTAAAGCGGCTAATTGCTCTGTGCAAGACGCTTTGCATTGTGCTGAATAATTTAAAGCGATGGTCCATTGCTTAGGGTTATGCTGCGCCCAATTGTCTAGCTTAATTTCACGCTCTAAAAATTCACCATGGTTAGTAATTGCTGTAGGTAGCCAATCAAGTTTTAACGCGCTGTAAGCCAGCACTAAGGGAATAGCGCAGCACACAGCAAAGAGTAACAGGGGTTTATTTTTCATTATCTATCCTCTTCCTGCTTGCAAAAATAGCGACCACCACACAGGCAACCGCAATTAAAAACCACTGTACTGAGTAGGCATAATGTTTTTCTGGACTCATAACAACGGCTTCATAATGAGGGGCAGCAATTTCATCAGCTTGACCTTGGCGGTAAGCCATAAAATTCACTAAAGGGCGATTAGATTGGCTACTCAATGCTTGTAAATCAATGATTTGAATTCGTTTGGCTAAATCCGACTGAGTATTGTTATTGGCTAAGGTAAAGCCACTTAAATTATCTTCTTTAATTTGTGCCGTTAACGTAAATTTACCACTAGGTATTGTTACGTTTGGTAGGATTTCTCTTGAACGTTCTGCTTTTACCCAGCCTAAGTTCACTAACAAAAAGCGTGATTCATCAGACAGTTTTAATAATGCCAGTAAGTCGTAACCAACCTGACCATTATAGATTTGATTATCAAGCAACCAATAATTATTAGTGTCAAAATAACCATTTAACGAAACCAATACACCGGTTTTGTTCCACTCTTTTGGCAGCTGTTGTAACTCTGCCCAGCTCATTACGCCATGTTGTTGTATATTTTCAATGGCACTAAGCTGCTGTTGCTTTTGTTCTGCTCGCTGTAATTGCCAAAACCCTAGTCGCACACAAACCAATACCACAATAACAACCAAGCAAATTGTTATTATTGAGCTAAGCTTTTGTTTGTTAAATACAACTAACTGCATAAGGGTATAATCCAGTGATTATTAAAATT
>NZ_JASDDA010000019.1:0-63251 GCF_030407645.1 Pseudoalteromonas sp. APC 3495
CTTATTCCCACGCTTGACTCAAAAATTGGCGTAAACACCTCGCAAATAAATTAATTAACTTACTGAAATTAAAGTAGTTCACTTGTTGTTTACTAATTAAGCGCCTACAGTTTACGAAAACGTTAACATGTTGTTACGACTATTGTCGCAATTCAATATTTGAGTAGCGTTGCTAAATTGATTAACGAATATAAAAAACCACCCATCGTAATCTTGCGATGTTTAAAGGGGAAAATAAAAATGGCTTTTAAAAATGAAGAACAAGCAAAAGCTTATTGGGCAGAAAACATTTCATTACTGTTTAAGTTATTAGCGGTATGGTTTGTGGTCTCTTTTGGCTTTGGCATATTACTTGTAGATGTACTAAATGAAGTACGTTTTTTTGGGTTTAAACTTGGCTTCTGGTTCGCCCAGCAAGGCGCGATTTATACCTTTGTAGCTTTGATTTTTGTGTACGTTTTCAAAATGAATACGTTAGATAAAAAATATGGCGTAGACGAATAGGAGCTAAGCAATGGATGTTCAAATACTCACTTTTATAATCGTCGGTTTAAGCTTTGCGCTTTATATCGGCATTGCAATCTGGGCTCGTGCAGGGTCAACAAATGAATTCTATGTTGCCGGTGGTGGTGTACCTCCACTAGCCAATGGTATGGCAACTGCTGCGGATTGGATGAGTGCTGCGTCATTTATTTCAATGGCTGGTATTATTTCGTTTGCTGGCTATGACGGTAGTGTTTACTTAATGGGGTGGACGGGTGGTTATGTACTACTGGCCATGTGTTTAGCGCCTTATTTACGTAAATTCGGTAAGTTTACTGTGCCAGACTTTATCGGGGATCGTTACTACTCACGTACTGCGCGTTTAGTGGCTATTTTATGTGCCATCTTTATTTGTTTTACTTACATTGCGGGTCAAATGCGTGGTGTGGGTGTGGTGTTCTCGCGTTTCTTAGAAGTTGAAATTGAAACCGGCGTTTACATCGGCATGATAATTGTTTTCTTTTATGCTGTACTTGGTGGCATGAAAGGCATTACTTACACGCAAGTTGCGCAGTACTGTGTACTGGTATTTGCTTATTTAGTACCGGCTATTTTCATCTCGATGATGGCAACCGGTCACTTTTTTCCACAAACAGGGTTTGGTGCCACGCTAAGTGATGGTTCAGGCATGTATGTATTGGATAAATTAGATGGTTTAAGTACTGAGTTGGGCTTTGGGCAATACACTGAAGGCTCGAAGAGCATGATTGATGTATTTGCAATCACAGGTGCTCTTATGGTGGGTACTGCTGGTTTACCACATGTAATTGTTCGTTTTTTCACTGTACCTCGCGTAAAGGACACACGTATTTCAGCGGCGTGGACACTGGTATTTATTGCTATTGTTTACACAACAGCACCCGCAGTAGCTTCGTTTGCCCGTGTAAACATGATTGACACCATTAATGGTAAAGACGGTAGCGGCACAGCGTATGCAGATGCGCCTGCATGGATCAAAAACTGGGAACGTACGGGCCTAATCACCTTTAATGATAAAAATGGTGACGGCAAAATGTTTTACACATCAGGTAAAATCACTGACCCTAATAGCGCGAACGAAGTAAACGTTGACCGCGATATTATGGTACTAGCGAACCCTGAAATTGCCGACTTACCAGCATGGGTTATTGCACTCGTTGCTGCTGGTGGTATTGCCGCGGCACTATCGACTACAGCGGGCTTACTATTGGTTATTTCAACCTCAGTATCGCACGATTTACTTAAACGGACACTCAAACCGGATATAACCGACAAGCAAGAATTACTTGCAGCGAGGTTGGCAGCGATGATTGCTATTGTAATATCCGCTTACTTTGGGATTAACCCGCCAGGATTTGTGGCCTCGGTTGTTGCCTTTGCCTTCGGCTTAGCGGCGGCGAGCTTCTTCCCTGCAATTATTATGGGTATTTTCTCTAAATCAATGAATAAACATGGTGCAATTGCAGGCATGGTAACGGGTATCACCTTTACTGCTGCATACATCATCTACTTCAAGTTTGTGAGTCCAGAGCTTAATAGCCCAGAAAATTGGTTCTTAGGTATTTCACCTGAAGGGATTGGTTTAGTAGGCATGATCATTAACTTTGCAGTAGCTGCAGGTGTTATGAAAATGACTCAACCGACACCAGTTGAAATTCAAGAAATGGTTGAAGGTATTCGTAATCCTAAAGGGTCTAGTGAAGCGCATGCTCACTAATCCATATATCTAATGATATAACGCATCAAAGCCCGACTTAAGTCGGGCTTTTTATTTGTTTAAATAATGACTACATTAAATAACTATATTTCAGGTTAAGTCGCTTTTTTATTGAGGATGATTTATGAGTAGTGAGCAACAGGAAGTCGCGCAGTTTATTAACAAGCAAGCACCATTTTCAATGTTACAGGACAGCGCCTGCAGTTATTTTGTTAACCATCTCGATAGTATTTATTTGACCCGAGAAAACCAAACGCAATGGCTTAACAGTGAACAGCCTAAATTATTTTTAATTCGTTCCGGGTTATACGATTTAGTCGATGCCAAAGGCGATACGGTAACGCGTTTAACTCAAGGTGATTACTTTGGTTATCCCTCGTTACTGACGGGAGATTCAATACAAAACAGTTTAGAAGTACAAAAAGAGGGCATTGTCTATATGCTCGACCAAACGGATTTTGATTACTTACGTCGAGAATATAAAGCATTCGAGCAATACTTTGTTCGTGCTCATGCTAATCGATTGCTGTCATCACATTATAAAAGCAATAACGACAGCTGGTCTGAGCGTAAAATATCAGAGATCATGACTCGCAAAGCGATTACGCTGCCTCCCGATGCCAGCATCCGTCATAGTGCTAAAAAAATGCAAGAGCATGGGATTTCATCAATGATGATCACCGAAAATTCGCATCTTGTTGGGGTAGTTACAGATCGGGATTTACGTAACCGAGTGCTTGCTGATGAAGTGGATCCCGCGCAAGCTATCAATAGTATTATGACCAATAAGCCTAAGTTTATATTTGAAAATAACCGCGTATTTTCAGCGCTGCACTTAATGCTTAAGCATAATATTCATCATTTACCTGTGCTTGACGAAAACCACAAACCGCTAGGAATGATCACCAGTACAGACTTACTACGCCAACAAAAAAGCGACCCAGTGCAGCTAATTGGTCGTATTTACAAGGCCCATAATGTGGCTGATTTAAAACGTTACGCGAAAGAAATTCCTGAGTTATTAAAAGGGTTTTCAAATAATATTGATGATATTTCGCTGATCGGAAAGTTACTCAGTGGTTTAACCGATGCGTTGACCTCGCGGCTAATTTTTTTATTTCAACAACACCATGGCGCCGCGCCAACCAGTTTTAGTTTTATTTGTTTTGGCTCTCAAGCGCGCGAAGAGCAAACACTGCATTCAGATCAAGATAATGGCTTGTTATTACCTGATGGTCTAAACGATGAACAGCACGCATATTTTAAACAGATGGGCGAATTTGTTTGTGAAAACTTAGTTGAGTGCGGCATTCGTCGTTGTCCTGGTAACATAATGGCCAGCAGTGATGCGTGTCGAATGAGTGTTAGTGATTGGCGGGCGAAGTTTTTAAAGTGGATCACCAGCCCCACACCCCAGGCAATGCTCAACTGTAAAATATTTTTTGATCTGCGTTTTATTGAAGGATCCACCACACTTTATAGCCAGTTTTGTGAAGAGTTAACTCATATTTCTCGCAACGATCTTTTTTATGCGGCAATGGCCAGCGATGTGAATACCAACAGCGCGCCGATTGGTTTATTTAATAACTTTAAAACTGAAAAAACCGATCAGCATCACAAATACATCGATCTTAAAAAGCGCGGGGTGGTGATCATTAACGATCTGGCAAGGCTGTATGCATTAAAAGTAGGCATCCGCCGTGCTAACACCCAAGAGCGATTAGACGCCTTATTAAAGTATTCATTGCTAAGCAAAGAAGATATTTATAATTTAAAAGATTGTTGGCGATTTTTAACTCAACTTCGGCTGCGCACGCAAATAAATGAAGAAGGGTTACCTAGTAATTGCATTAACCCAGACAAACTCAATTCGTTAGAACGTCATCAGCTTAAAGAAGCGTTTTACCTAGTAAAACAAGCGCAGCAAGGCGCGGCGTTTAAATTTGCGCGTGGGAGTTTGTAACAATAATGGTTAAGCTGCTTATTACGCGATACTTAAAGCGTCGTCATTTGCTTGCGCAAAGTGCTTTAAAGCAACGTTATTTAGTGATTGATTTGGAATTAACAGGGCTTGATCCTAAACAACATGAAATTGTCTCGGTTGCTTGGGTACTGATTGAGAATCAATGTATCAAAAACAGTCAATCGCAGCATATCGTTAATAAAGAGGTTAAAAGTCTAGAGCAAAGCCCTGTTTTTCACGGCATTAGTACTGACTCGGTGGCACAAGGGCAAAGCCTACAGAGTATTTTAATGTCTTTAAGTGCTCACTTTAGTGACTGCATTTTAGTATTTCATAATGCCATGCTCGATTGGGGTTTTTTAAAGTTAGCACTAAAAAATGCAGGGATCACCCAGCGCCCCAAGTTGATTATCGATACCTTACAAATAGAAAAAAAGCGTCTGCTAAAACATAGCTCAGATATAAAATTAGACGATTTAACTCTTAATGAATGTCGTAAACGCTACGACTTACCAAGCTATCATTGTCATCACGCCCTTACCGATGCACAAGCTACTGCTGAGTTGTTATTAGCCCAATGCCATCAAATAAGCGCCGGTAAGGAGCTCAAAGTAGGCGAGTTGACGTAGGTTGGGCAGAGCGAAGCGAAACCCAACCTAACTATAAAGAATGCATAAATACTTGGTTAATGAGGCAGTTTACTTTTGTTTTTATTTGTATAATTATGGGAACGTGTGATTTATTATGAATTCAAGGAACGAATATGAAACTTATCATCGCTATTTTTATTACTTTATTCCCTCTTATTACTTTTGCTAATTCAAGCGTGCCAGCTAATCGTCACATTGCAGTGCAGGGGTCAGCTGAGGTATTTGTTGAGCCTGATATGGCTCAAATTATATTTGAAGTAAAAAGCACTGAAGATACATTCCTTGAGGCTAAACGTGAGCTTGATGGCCGGATTAGCTTGTTACTTGAACAATCAGACAAATACGGTTTTGGCCAAGACGATGTTTATATATCTGGTTTAAAAAGCAAGGTATACACTATGATTGGTACAGAATCTGGGACTGTTTCAGGCGATAAGTATTTAGCCCTGAAAACAGTTAAAGTCACATTAAAAGATATTAAAAAAGTCGATGAATTTATTAATTTTGCTCAAAGCTTAAAAATAGACAATATCGAAAAAATTAATGGTTTATCCTCTAAAGTTAATCAGTTAGAGGCAGAGGCAACACAATTAGCAATCGATAACGCAAAAGCGAAGGGAAATAAGCTCGCTCAAGCTTTTGGCGCTGAACTTGGCAACGTTTACAGTATCAGTGCAAATTCCGGCAGCTCAGATTACGATTATGACGCGGGCGGTGTTAAGCACATTATTTTATCTAGCCACAGAAATAGCATGGCTGCTAGAAATAACGAGAACCCATTTACGCAGCAGCGATATTTAGGTGCAAGAATAAGCGTTAAAGCATCAATAAACGTGGTGTTTGATTTAAAACTAAAATAGCAAATATCGCAAAGCCGAGTTAAAAGTAAAAGCGCATTGCGTGTTGATTATGGCGTTAATTTAAAGTTTCTAATGCTTGGCTCTTATAATCACAGGCAAGGTCGATTACAATACCGCCATCTAAAAGGCGACGCTGCCTTTCTCTGTACGTAACTAGAGTGGATTTTATATTTCATGGCAATCAAACTTGCAATTAATGGTTTTGGTCGTATTGGTCGAAATATTGTCCGTGCACTATACGAATCAGGCTTAAGCGACGAGATCAAAATTGTTGCAATTAACGAACTAGCCGACCCTGAAGCTATTGCCCATTTATTAAAATACGACACCTCTCATGGTCGTTTTGCTTTTCCAGTTAAACTAGGTGAAGACACCATTAGCGTAGCTGATGACACCATTGCGTTATTTTGTGAACAAAATCCAGTTGAATTACCGTGGCAAACGTTAGATGTTGATGTGGTGCTTGAATGTACGGGTGTTTATCACTCGCGTGAACATGCACAGTTACATTTGACTGCGGGCGCAAAAAAGGTGCTGTTTTCACATCCTGCGGATAATGATGTTGATGCCACTATTGTTTACGGTATTAATGACGATGAGCTTAAAAGCGAGCATACTATTGTCTCTAATGGCTCGTGTACCACCAACTGCGTTGTTCCTGTTATTAAAGTACTCGATGATGCCTTTGGCATTGAATCAGGTGCTATTACAACCATTCATGCGTCAATGAACGATCAGCAAGTGATTGATGCGTATCATCATGATTTACGCCGAACTCGTGCCGCCAGCCAGTCTATTATTCCTGTAGATACAAAATTAGCCCGTGGTATAGACCGTATTTTACCTAAATTTAAAGGTCGCTTTGAGGCCATTGCGGTCCGTATACCGACCATTAATGTGACGGCGATGGATTTAAGTGTCACGGTTAATGCAGATGTAGATTTAAGTGCGGTTAATAATGCGCTTAAAGCACAAGCTAAAGACCGCCTTGAAGGTATTTTAAGTTACACCGAAGAGCCGTTGGTATCGGTTGATTTTAACCATGACCCACATTCTTGTATCATAGATGGCACACAGACACGTGTTAGTCATAAACGGCTGATAAAATTACTAGTTTGGTGTGATAACGAGTGGGGATTTGCGAATCGCATGCTCGATACCGCGCGTGCTATGATGGCATTTAAGTAATATTTAAAACGTATTTATTGGTTTAGTATCGTTAACTAAGGAGATGTTCATGTCGGTCATTAAAATGGCAGATTTAGATTTAAACGGCAAACGCGTATTAATTCGTGAAGATTTAAATGTACCCGTTAAAGCAGGAAAAGTGACGTCAGATGCACGTATTCGTGCTGCGTTACCTACTATCAAACTAGCGTTAGAGAAAGGCGCGAAAGTGATGGTTATGTCACACCTTGGCCGTCCTACGGAAGGGCAATACGAAGACGAGTTTTCATTGGCTCCGGTTGTTGATTACTTAAATAATGCACTTGAGCAAACAGTTCGCCTAGAAAAAGATTACCTAAACGGCGTTGATGTTGCAGATAACGAAGTCGTTGTTTTTGAAAACGTGCGTTTTAATAAAGGCGAGAAAAAAGACGACGAAACCTTATCAAAGCAATTAGCTGCATTATGTGACGTGTACGTAATGGATGCTTTTGGTACTGCGCATCGCGCACAAGCATCAACGCATGGTGTAGGTTTATTTGCTGATGTAGCGTGTGCCGGTCCATTATTATCGGCTGAACTTGAAGCGCTAGGCAAAGCACTTGATAACCCAGCACGCCCATTAGTGGCGATTGTGGGTGGCTCTAAAGTGTCAACTAAGTTAACCGTACTTGATTCGTTATCTAAAATTGTTGACCAGCTTGTTACCGGTGGCGGTATTGCTAATACCTTTATTGCCGCTGCAGGTTATCCTGTAGGTAAGTCCCTTTTTGAAGCTGACTTAATGGACGAAGCTAATCGCTTATGTGCAGCAGCAAAAGCTAACAATGGTGAAATTCCAGTACCGACTGATGTTGTTGTGGGTAATGAATTCTCAGAATCAGCTGTAGCAACACTTAAAGATGTAAGCGAAGTTACCAGCGACGATATGATTTTTGATATTGGCCCTGATACAGCAAACAAACTTGCAAAAATTATTGCTAATGCGGGCACTGTTGTATGGAATGGCCCAGTGGGTGTGTTTGAGTTTGATCAATTTGGTAATGGCACTCGCGCTATTGCAAAAGCGATTGCTGATTCAAGCGCATTTTCTATTGCTGGTGGTGGTGACACCCTAGCGGCAATTGATAAGTATGGCATTAGTGATAAAGTATCGTATATCTCTACAGGTGGTGGTGCGTTCTTAGAGTTTTTAGAAGGCAAAAAACTACCTGCAGTTGCAATGCTAGAATCACGCGCTAAATAATACCTATGGTATTAGCTAGCCGTAAAGCAGATGTGCTAATCCCACATCTGCTACAATTAACGAGTAAATACCTCTCACTTTTATTTAGTCGTTAATAATATGAATTTTAGGCCATTTGCCTTTTAATTCATGGCGCAGTGATTGCGCCAAACTAACAAATCCGTTCAAACTAGGTAGTAAAATAACTACCGATAAATTGGAGAATACCCAATGGCTTTAATCAGTATGCGACAACTTCTCGATCATGCCGCAGAGCATGGTTACGGTGTACCCGCGTTTAATGTAAATAACCAAGAGCAAATGCGTGCAATTATGGAAGCGGCTGATAAAACAAACAGCCCAGTTATTGTACAAGGTTCTGCGGGCGCACGTGCGTATGCCGGTGCACCTTTTATTCGTCATATGATTTTAGCTGCAGTTGAAGAATGGCCACATATTCCAGTGGTTATGCATCAGGATCATGGTACATCACCGGGTGTATGTCAGCGTTCAATTCAGCTAGGTTTTTCATCAGTAATGATGGATGGCTCATTAATGAGCGATGGTAAAACACCTTCAAGCTACGATTATAACGTTGATGTAACACGTAAAACAGTTGAAATGGCGCATGCGTGTGGCGTATCTGTAGAGGGTGAGCTAGGTGTATTAGGTTCACTTGAAACTGGTGAAGCGGGTGAAGAAGATGGTGTTGGCGCTGAGGGTAAACTTACCACTGAGCAAATGCTAACAAATCCAGAAGAAGCGGCAGACTTTGTAAATAAAACCCATGTTGATGCGCTGGCTATTGCCTGTGGTACATCACACGGTGCCTACAAATTTACTCGTCCACCAACCGATGACATTTTAGCGATTGATCGTATTAAAGAAATTCACGCGCGTATACCAAATACCCACTTAGTAATGCATGGTTCGTCTTCTGTTCCACAAGAGTGGTTAGAAGTGATTAACCAATACGGTGGCGAAATTCCAGAAACTTACGGCGTGCCAGTTGAGCAAATCGTTGAAGGTATTAAATATGGTGTGCGTAAGGTAAACATTGATACTGACTTACGTTTAGCGTCTACCGGTGCGATTCGTCGTCATTTAGCGATGAACCCGTCTAACTTCGACCCACGTAAGTTTTTAGCTGCTGCAACCCAAGCAATGACTGATATTTGTATCGCTCGTTACGAAGCGTTTGGTACGGCGGGTCAAGCAAGTAAAATTAAGCCAATTTCATTAGATGAAATGCACCTTAAATACTTAAGCGGTGAGTTAAACCCAAAAATAAAATAATGAGCCAATAACGGCGATACTCTCGCACTCATTATAAAAAGCCAGTTGCTTACGCACTGGCTTTTTTGATCTGTAAGAGATCAGTATTTTACTTACCGATAAATCTGGGATCACTCGATTACTAACTAACCTTATCTGGGATCATTACTTTACTAAGTGAAGGGCTTAAAGTGACGCATTTTGTACTTTTAAGTGTCGAATATCATAATTAATGGATAAAAATCACACAGTAAATCATTGGTTTAGCTTTGTTAGTGGGTAAAATAGTGATCCGAAAAGGGATCTGCTTGATAAAACTCTGATCCTTGTATTTAAGATCATAATAAACCTGATCTAAATAGGTGCCGACTTTTATTATTAAGCCTAAAAATAGCTGCTAGTTAGTAATTTGATGATCCCAAGTTAATATCATAAATAGTGCCTTTAATAACGACTCACTTTACTGCAAACCACTTTTTTATTTACTGCTCAAGATGGTAAAAATATGACATATTCAATTTTTTGTTACTATTTTGTGTTTTTTTTAGTCTCATTTTAATTTAGACGTTACACTTTAATAAAAATGTCATACTTAGTCATAATAATGAAACCTACTCAATAGCCTAAGAGATAAATTGGAATGTCACGTAAAGTATTAGTCGTTGATGACGAAGCACCTATCAGGGAAATGTTGGTTTTTGTTTTAGAACAAAATGGCTTTCAAGCCATTGAGGCAGAAGATTATGATTCTGCAATAGCCGCAATGGTCGAACCTTATCCAGATATGGTGTTACTCGATTGGATGCTACCTGGTGGTAGTGGAATTCAAATTGCTAAAAAATTCAAACAAAATGAACACACACGCCAAATCCCTATCATTATGCTGACTGCTCGCGGTGAAGAAGAAGACAAAATACGCGGTTTAGAAGTGGGCGCTGATGATTACGTTACTAAGCCGTTTTCACCTAAAGAGTTAATGGCGCGTATTAAAGCGGTTATTCGCCGAGTAGCACCTACCTCTTTAGAAGAAGCAATTGAAGTGCATGGCCTGCGCTTGGACCCTATTTCGCATCGTGTTACCTCAGGGGGCAGTGAGCTTGATATGGGGCCAACCGAATTTAGACTGTTACACTTTTTTATGACCCATCCAGAGCGTGTTTACAGCCGTGAGCAACTGCTTGATCATGTATGGGGCACGAATGTGTATGTTGAAGACAGAACCGTAGATGTTCATATTCGTCGCTTGCGTAAAGCGATTGCTACGCTTGGACATGACCGCTTAGTACAAACGGTACGCGGAGCTGGTTATCGCTTTTCGAGTAAACTATAGTGTGCTTACAATTAAGCTTACTTAGTTAAGTAGCAATCTATTAACCTAGTTCAGTCAACTTGTCTGCTAGCGTTTATAAGGTAAAGAGCGTGTATGTATCGAGTTATTAACAAGCAGGCGCTAACAAAGCGGCTGTTTGTCTATTTTATACCTTTACTTTTAATTGGGGTGCTTATTGGTGCCCCATTTTTGATGTTGTTTTTGGGCGCTTTTTCGCTACTTATGTGGCATTACCATCAACTTTATCGGTTAAGTGATTGGCTGCATAACCAGCGCAGTTTTAACCCACCAGAAGGTGAAGGATCGTGGGAGCAAGTATTTGAAGGCATCTATCAGCTGCAACATCGTAATCGTAAAAAGCGTAACGAACTGGCAGAGCTGATACGCCGTTTTCGTGACGGTGCTGAGGCGGTGCCTGATGCTGTTGTTGTATTGCAAAACGATTTATCAATTGTGTGGTGTAATCAACTTGCACTCAAAGTGTTAGGGTTACAATGGCCGGTTGATCATGGTCAGCGTTTAGATAACCTCATTCGCGATCCTAAATTTGCTAAATATATGCGCCGTAAAGAGTTTAGTGATGCACTGGAGCTTGAAAGTGGCCACAGTGTTGAGCAAGTTCTTGAATTTAGGGTGATGCCTTATGCTAATACTCAGTTATTGGTGGTAGTACGCGATGTAACCCGTTTAAAGCAGCTTGAGCAGATGCGTAAAGACTTTGTTGCTAATGTGTCTCATGAGCTCAGAACCCCTTTAACGGTTGTTACCGGCTACCTTGAAATGCTCGACAGTGATTCGCTCCCTCCGCCTGCAATGTGGAATAAAGCACAAACTACCATGCTAGAACAATGTAAACGCATGGATAGTTTAGTGAATCAGTTACTTTCGTTATCACGTATTGAAGGCGCAAAACGCCACAGTAATGATAAGGCAGTAAATGTACCGCAATTGCTAAAACTGATTGAAACTGAAGCACAGTCTATAAATCAAGATAAAGGCCATCAACTTATTTTTAATATTGATGCGTCACTTGATATTACCGGTGCTGAGGATGAGCTCAGAAGTGCGTTTTCAAACTTAGTATTTAATGCCATTCATTATACTAAGTCAGGTGGTAAAATTGAGGTGTGTTGGCAGCGCAACAATGAACAGGCATATTTTAGTGTTACTGATAATGGTGATGGTATTGCACCAGAGCATATAAATCGCTTAACTGAGCGTTTTTATCGGGTCGATAAAGCCAGAAGCCGCACCACAGGTGGCTCAGGATTAGGCTTAGCAATTACTAAACATGTACTTACTCGCCATGGTAGCCAATTAAAAATTAACAGTGAACTGGGTAAAGGCTCCTGTTTTTCTTTTGCGTTTTCAAGCGATAGGCTGATCTCTATTTCGCCATTAGTGACGAGTAATACTGCTAGTCATAAAAGTGTCATTTAAGAGTCACACCATTGTCATGTACTCACTTTAGAGTGAACCGCAGTTAGGAAATGGGACGAACAAACTGGAGAACCCCAAAATGAAATTTAAAAACTTAGTTGCCGCAATGGGTGTGGCTGTTACAACATTTGTATCTGCGCAAGCAGTAGCATTAGAAGACGGTATGCCTGAGTATCAAAAAATTAGCGGTGTATCAGGTAACTTTTCATCGGTAGGGTCTGATACGTTAGCCAACATGATGACCTTTTGGGCTGAAGAATATAAGCGTATTTACCCAAATGTAAATATTCAAATTCAAGCGGCAGGTTCGTCTACTGCGCCACCAGCATTAACAGAAGGTACGGCAAATTTAGGTCCAATGAGCCGTGCTATGAAGTCGAAAGAAATTGAAGCATTTGAAAAGCGCTATGGCTATAAGCCAACACAAGTACGTGTAGCAATTGATGCATTGGCGGTATTTGTTCATAAAGATAACCCAATTGAAGGGCTGCGTATTGACCAAATCGATGCTATTTTCTCATCAACACGTAAATGTGGCGCACCAGAGCAAGTAAACCGCTGGAGTGATGTTGGTCTAGAAGGTGATTGGGCTGCAAAAGACGTGCAATTATATGGACGTAACTCAGTATCAGGGACTTACGGTTACTTTAAAAAGAAAGCCTTATGTAAAGGCGATTTTCGTAATAACGTGAACGAGCAACCGGGTTCAGCTTCTGTTGTACAGTCAATTTCAGCATCACTAAATGCCATTGGTTATTCTGGCATTGGTTATAAAACATCGGGTGTACGTACTGTTCCGTTATCTAAAAAAGGTACTAACTTTGTTGATGCCACGCTTGAAAACGTAGCTCAAGGTAAATACCCACTTTCACGTTTCTTATATGTTTATGTAAATAAACACCCAAATAAGCCACTTGGCCCAGTTGAAGCTGAGTTTTTAAAGATGGTACTTTCGCAAGAAGGTCAAAAAATTGTAGAAAAAGATGGTTATGTGCCACTTTCTGCAAAGCTAGTTGAAGTTGAGTTGAAAAAGTTAGGCTTAAAATAAACCGCTAATAATTAAAAAACCGCTCAAATGAGCGGTTTTTTTTGGTTTACAATTTATGCCAATTGATATTAGTCAGCTTTACTTAAGTTTTCAGCTTGTACTTTGCATTGATTATACGCTTCGATGCATTTAGATGAGCAAACCTGTGACTTAAGGCTATCGGTGGTTGTTTGTTGTTCACAGCTGGTTTCGCATTGATAACTTTGCTGAGCGCATTGGTTAAGTGCTGGATTACCTGCTTGGCTTTGGCACCCTGCCAATGCTGCAAAAGAAAAAGCCACTAGAGTGGTTTTAATAAAAGTTTTCATACTTATCCTTAAAGTGAGGCTACACCAGTATTAAACTTCAACCTGTATATTGTCGATTAATCTAACACTTCCTAAAAAGGCGGCAGCTAAAATAACAAATCGTGTATCTTCGAGTGTAGCAGCTTTTAATGTATCTCGTTGAGCTATCGAAAAATAATCTGGTTTTAGCCCTGCGCTTTCTAAAGTCGCTTTAGCATCAGCTTCAAGAGTAGCAAACGCTTTATTTCCGCTTTTTAGTTGCTGCGCACAGTGATTTAAAGTGTTGAATAAAATCGTAGCGGTTTGCTTTTCATCACTTGATAAATACCCATTGCGTGAGCTCATGGCAAGGCCGCTAACTTCACGCATCGTTGGCACACCAATAATTTCTACTGGTATCGACAAATCACGGGCCATTGTTTTAACAACTTGCAGCTGCTGAAAGTCTTTTTCACCAAAGCAGGCGTAATCAGGTTGGACTAAGTTAAATAGTTTAGTGACAACTGTTGCTACACCTTTAAAATGACCAGGACGTGAGCCGCCGCAATAGCCCATCGAAATACCTGGTACATCAACAAAACTTTGCACCCCTAAGCCATTTGGGTAAATAGCCTCTACACTGGGGATAAACAAAATATCCGTTTCAAGATCGGCTAAACCTTGTTTATCGGCATCTAAGGTACGCGGATAATTGTCTAGATCTTCGTTAGCACCAAATTGCATCGGGTTAACAAAAATACTAACAACGACTTTGTCGGCCAGTGTTTTTGCTTTTTCTACCAACGAAAAGTGACCGCGGTGCAGGTTACCCATAGTAGGTACTAGTGCAACACTTAAACCCGCTTGGCGCCAAGCTCTTATTTGACTGCGTAATGATTTAATTTCAGTGATTGACTGCATTATTTAAACTCGTGTTCAGCGCTTGGAAAAACGCCGCTTTTAACATCGTTACAATACTTTTTAACAGCGGCAGGCATGTTGCCTGTTTCGAGTAAAAAGTTTTTTGAAAATTTAGGAATGTAGCCTGCAGAAATACCGACTAAATCGTGCATAACCAAAATTTGGCCATCGGTTACATTGCCCGCACCAATCCCTATAGTCGGAATGCTTAATGAGTCAGTAATACGTTTTGCTAAGGCACTTGGAATACACTCAAGCACGAGTAGTTGAGCACCCGCTGCCTCTAATGCTTTTGCATCGGCAATAATTTTTTGTGCTTGTGCTTCTTCACGGCCTTGAATTTTAAAACCACCAAATACGTGCACAGATTGCGGCGTAAGCCCTAAATGCCCACACACCGGAATACCTTGCTGAGTAAGTGATTTAATGCTGTCATGCAGCCATTCGCCACCTTCAAGCTTGATCATATTAGCACCTGCGCGCATCAACTCTGCGGCATTTTTACACGCATCATTTGGATTTGCATAGGTCATAAACGGTAGGTCGGCAATAACAAATAGGTCACGGCTTCCAGCGCGAACACAACGAGTATGGTACGCAATTTCTTGGTTTGTCACAGCGAGTGTGTCATCGCCACCTTGTAATACCATTCCCAAAGAATCACCGACTAAAACAACTTCAACGCCATTCTCATGAAATAACTTAGCAAAACTGGCATCATAAGCTGTTAACGCAGTGATTTTATTACTTTCAGCCTTCATTTTATTCAAAGTTGAAACGGTTATTTTAGACATAATATTCTCGCAGACATAAGCCTTAGTTAATTACAGCGGTAATTGTTGTAAGTCGTTAAGCGGTAGGGTATTTGCTATCTGTTTGATAGATGCGCCGCTTGGTAAAATAAGTTCGGGTGCAATTTCTTGCAGCGGGTAAACAACAAATTCTCTCTCGTTTAACCCGTAATGAGGCACCGTTAAACGTTTAGTATTTATAACCTGCTCACCAAATAATAAAATATCAATATCCAGTGTGCGTGCGCCCCAGCGCTCAGCCTTTCTGACTCGACCATGCTCCAGCTCTATGGCTTGCGTTAAATCAAGTAACTGCTCTGGCTGTAGGAAGGTATTGATACAGGCAACTGCGTTCACATAATTGGGTTGATCTTGTGGCCCCATAGGCTTGCTCGCATAATAGTGTGAGCAAGCGATAAACTCGCTGTTAGGCAAGTTTTTAAGTGCAACAACAGCATCATCAAGTTGTTTTTTAGGTGTATTAAGGTTGGCACCTAAGCCTAAATAGACACGTTGCATTATTTACTCAGCTGGTTTTTTAGTGGTGCGCCGACGAGGACGCTTACGTGGTTTTGGTCCACCTTGATGGCCTAGCTCTCGCACCATTTCTTTTTGGCCATTAATATCTTGACTCAAGTACTGTGTCCACCACTGTGCAAGCTCTGTATGCTCAGTTTCACCGGCATCAACACGCAGTAATAAAAAGTCATAAGCGGCTTTAAAACGAGGCTGTTGTGTTAAGCGATAGGCACGTTGGCCTGCACGTTTGTCTAAACGTTGTTGAATATGCCAAATATCACGGGCGCCTAACGTAAAGCGTTTTGGTACTGCAATATGCTGAGCGTTCTCACTAAGTACTTTATTAATTGCTTGGGCAAAGGCATCGTATTCAGAGAGTTGTTCTTGACGTCGAATTTTTTCAGTACGTTCAACCAATGGAAACCACAGTAACGCTGCAAATACAAACGCAGGGGTGACTTTTTTCTCTGCATTAATGCGAATGTCAGTGTTTGCAAACATTTGCTTGATGAAGGTTTCTTCAAGCCCGCCTGGGTTTTTATCTAAAATGCGGTCAAGCTCTGGGAATAACGATTTAAATAACCCGTATTTGCGCAGCATTAAAAAGTTTTGTTGTGCTTTGCCGTTTAAAAACAGCTTGAGTATTTCTTCAAACAAACGTGCCGGTGGAATGTTATCAAGCAAGCTAGCTAGAGCGGTTATTGGCTTTTCGCTTGCAGGTGCTATTTGCATATCGAGTTTAGTAGCAAAGCGCACTGCACGAAGCATACGCACGGGGTCTTCACGATAGCGTGTTTCAGGGTCGCCAATTAACTCAATTTGTTTTGCCTTTATGGCCGCTAAACCATTGGCGTAATCATAAATACAAAAATCATTGATTGAGTAATATAAGGCATTGATTGAAAAATCACGACGCTCGGCATCTTCTTCAATGCTGCCAAATACGTTGTCGCGAAGTAGTTGCCCATGTTCGCTTGATTGGCTAATTTGATTTTTGTCTTCTTGTGCTTCGTGATGGCCGCGCATGGTGGCCACTTCAATAATCTCACGACCAAAAACAATGTGCGCTAAACGAAAGCGGCGGCCAATTAAACGGCAGTTACGAAACAGTTTTTTAACTTGCTCAGGGGTTGCATTGGTTACAACATCAAAATCTTTGGGTTGTTGACCTAACAATACATCGCGAATGCAACCACCAACTAAGTAGGCATCATAGCCACCATCTTTTAGGCGATAGAGTACTTTGATTGCATTTGGGCTAAATTGTTTGCGAGAAATACCATGCTCACCTCGAGGGATCACCAACGGTTCACTGCTGATTGCGACATCTTCGGCACTGGCATTCGGGCCGATAATTTGTCGACAAAATTGAAAAAGCTTGGAAATAATAGTCTGTCTCCTAGAGAAGCGGTTGATTGACTCGCCATTGCAATCAAAATGACAACAAGTACCTTCTCATAGAGCTGTACTTACTGTTTTATGTAATTAGCATATATTTAGGCGGCTATCATATACCAGCAAGGTGGAAAAATTAAGTTGCAGTGCTGAAATTAAGCCATTTTTAACGATTTTATTTGAATTTGTTATACCCAATCCGCGAAAGAGCGTTAAATCTGTATTTCACGCGTAGTGGGAACGCGGCTTAAGTTAAAATGTGCCACGCCCCAAGCAAGTAATTGCTCTGTGGTTAAATCCATAAGTTGGTCGTGGGTTGGCAAACCTAAAAAGTTAAATACCGCTATCAAAGTCGGTTTGGGATTTTGTTTGCAAATAGCGGGGGCGTAATTTTGTTTAGAGAGTTTAAATCCAGGTTTTGCTACCGCTAAAGGTAAATGAGCAAATTCTGGAATAGGGTTATTAAGTTGCTTAAACAGACTTATTTGACGGGCGGTAGGTTCAAGTAGATCAGCGCCTCGTACAATTCGATTGATCCCTTGCTCAATGTCATCAATAACCACCACCAGTTGATAGGCAAATAAACCGTCGCTACGTTTTATAATGTAATCTTCATGGGCCAGAGTAGGGTCAACGTCAATACGCCCCTGAATAAGGTCGTTATAAGTCACAGTTGCATGGCATTGAGTTAAGCGAAGGGCATGACCCTGTTCACTGAGTTGGCTATGTTTACATTGCCCTTGATAAATTCCACCTAGCGCTTTTATTTGCTTACGAGAGCATTGGCAGGCATAAATAAGCTGTTGTTTTGACAGTGAGTTTACTGCATCTTGATAAATAGTAAGACGCTGTGTTTGATACACAACGTTTTCATCCCAATTAAGGCTGTAGGCGTCTAAGGTATTTAGGATATCGGTGGCTGCGCCTTTAACAACGCGAGTGGTGTCTATATCTTCAATGCGTACTAACCATTTCCCTTGGTTAACTTTTGCATCTAGGTAGCTACCTACAGCCGCCACAAGTGAGCCAAAATGTAACGGCCCCGACGGA
Organism: Pseudoalteromonas sp. APC 3495; assembly: GCF_030407645.1. Taxonomy (NCBI): domain Bacteria; kingdom Pseudomonadati; phylum Pseudomonadota; class Gammaproteobacteria; order Alteromonadales; family Pseudoalteromonadaceae; genus Pseudoalteromonas; species Pseudoalteromonas sp. APC 3495. Next base: position 18,140 of record NZ_JASDDA010000019.1, read on the forward strand.
GACGGTGCAAATCGGCCGCGATAGTCAGATACTTGCGCGGTAACGGCTGTAGAAGACATGGCTATAACTTAATTAGCCGCGTCCAGCTTGTTTTTCTTTAATTTCGGCAAGTGTTTTACAGTCTACGCATAAATCAGCAGTAGGACGTGCTTCTAAACGACGAATGCCAATTTCAATGCCACAAGACTCACAAAAACCAAACTCGTCTTCTTTAATTAAGTTGATTGTTTTTTCAATTTTCTTAATTAATTTGCGTTCGCGGTCACGAGTACGAAGCTCTAATGAGAACTCTTCTTCTTGTGCTGCGCGGTCAACGGGATCAGGAAAGTTAGCTGCTTCGTCTTGCATGTGTGACTTAGTACGATCAACTTCGTTCCGTAAATCATTACGCCAAGTTTCTAAAATTGTTTTAAAATGAGCACGTTGTGCTTCATTCATGTACTCTTCACCCGGTTTTTCTTGGTATGGTTCTAAACCGGCTTGAGCCAATAAACCATGTCTTTTTTGGTCTGGCATAACTCTCTCCTAAATCCTTAATTTAATGCCTCAGCATTAGCCGGCGGTATAAATAACAGAAACTCATACCCTAGGCAAATTTATTTTTAAATAATCGAATTAGCTTCAACCCTGTTTACCCATATAAAAGTAGCAAAAGCAGTGTTTATACTTTTTTATTACAGTATCGGTTTATAAACTGGCGTTGTTATGTGGGCAAAAATAATAAAAACAACTTATCTTTTACTTTTCGGTTAAGTATTTTTTAGGCGTAATACAATACCAGCGTTTAAAAGCACGCTGAAAAGCGCTTTGTTCAGAAAAGCCCAGCGCAGTGGCAATGTTTAACGAACTGAGTCCTTGTTTTAGTAATATAAGGGCTTGTTGTTTGCATATTTCGTCAATAATTTTGCTGTAGCTGGTGTGTTGTTGTTTTAAGTAACGCTGTAGGCTGCGAGTTGATAGCGCTAATGCCTGAGCAGCTTGCTGAACACTTAAACGCTCTGGCAGGTGTTGTGTTATTAGCGCTTTGAGCTGACTAATATACTGAGCTTCGTGGTTATAGTTAATAGCCTGTGCGGCTAATAAAGTTTCTAGCTCGTTATTAGCGCCTTTTAGTGAGCAGTGTAGTAATTGGCTATCAAAGATCATGCTATTTGTTGTGCTATTAAACTCAATAGGACAGTTAAATACACTTTGATACTGTTTAACTTCATTGATGGGCGGTTGTTGGCGCATTAATTTTATTTGGCTGAGCATCAACGGGGCTTGCCATTCACAACATTGTTGAGCAAAAGCAAGCCAGCTACTAAAAAGCTCATCTGCCATGAAGTGTGTGACTGGTGTTTTGGGGTGCCATTCTAGGCTGCTGTGTTGTTGGTGATGATGTAGGCTAATAGTGCCAATGTTTCTAACTAAGGTATGCAGCTTTAAAGCATGTTGTAATGCGCTTAATAAAGAGTCACTCACTAAAGCAATATGCCCAAGTAATCCCCAGTTTTGCGCATTAAGCGCTTGACCAAACTCTAATCCTACTGTGTTCCTATTTAAGTGTTTTGCGCCAATGGCCATGAGCTGTTCGTAATCAGCAAGCGGGTATTTATAGCGACTGTTATTAAGTTGCTGCCCTCCTTGAGTAATATTATTAAGTAAGTGTTCTTTATTCAGACCTTGAGAAGCTAAGTAACTAGTTAAAGAACGAATAATTTGGCTACTTACAAAATACATAAAATATCCTTTTCTAGACGGTTAAAGTTTAAGCTGCCCTAACTGGCGCGCAAAGTCAATTTTGTGCGTTTGAGGTCAAGATTTTAATAAGTATTTACGGCATGGTTGTAAAGTTAAACAATAATAATGACAAGGAACACCACAATGAAGCCCCATTTACTCTCACTTTGTATCGCCAGTAGCCTACTTTTAATTGGTTGTAGCGAAGACAATGACAATAACGTTGCACCACCAATTGTCGTGGTGCCTGATCCCGTTCCAGATACGAGCGCGCCAATAATTGCATTTGATGACGATAATAAACTTGATGCGAATATCCGTTGGACTACCTTCGGTGTGCCGCATATCACTGCTGATAACTTAGAGAGCTTAGCGTTTGGTAGTGGTTATGCTTATGCTAAAGATCATGCGTGTCTATTGATGGATCAAATTATTAAAGTGCGCGGTGAACGCTCGAAATACTATGGTCCAGATAAAGTACCAGGCAGTGGCGACTCAACGCATTTAATTTCTGACTTTGGTTATAAAGCCTTGGGTGTGAATGAATATGCTCAAGCCAATTATGATCAATTAGAAGAGAACAGCCGAGCGCACTTTGAAGGGTTTGTGCAAGGCTTTAATAAATACGTTACTGATACGGGGGTTGATAATTTAGCGCCGGAGTGTGCCTCTGCACCTTGGGTTACCAGTTTAACAGCACAAGATATGTTGGCGTACTCTATGGCTACAGTGCAGCTAGCCAGCTCGGCTAACTTTTTAGAGCTCGCTTTTTTAGCAAACCCGGGTGATGCGAATGAGTATCTGCCAATGCCTACGTCAGAGCAGCCAAGTGCTGTGTCTTCAATGGTAGGCAATATTAATCAGCGAGCAAAGCAATTTAAGCTAGAGAAAAAATTTGATCACTTAGGGTCAAATGGTTGGGGGCTTGGTAAAGATATGATGGCCAATGGTAAAGGTGGTCTATTAGCAAATCCTCATTTTCCTCATGAGGGCAATTTACGCTTTTGGCAATCACACCTAACCATTCCCAACGCTATGAATGTAATGGGGGGCAGTTTGCAAGGGATGCCAGGAGTGATCAATATTGGTTTTAATGAGCACATAGCTTGGACCCATACTTTTTCTACAGCACGTCATTTTTTAATTTATCAGCTAGCACTAAATGAAAATGATCGCATGGGTTACAGCGTTGAAGGTGATAATTATGAAATTACTTCAAAAACAATTAACGTTGAGGTAACGGTGGCACCAGGGACCACAATTACACTTAGCAAACCGTTTTACTATAGCCACCATGGTTTAATGATTGAAACACCTGCCGCAAATGGTTTAGGGTGGAACGACAGCCAAGCATTTACCATCAAAGATGCCAATGAATTTAATATGGATGTGGTTGCTCAGTGGTCAGCTATTAATCAAGCAACCAGCTTAGAAGAGATGAAGGCCTCGTTTGCTAAATACGATGGCGTTTCATTTAATAACACCATGGCCAGCGATAAAGAAGGTAATGTCTTTTTTGTTGATGACAGCACCGTTTTGAAACTGAGTGATACCGCAAATATGGCAATTCGTTTGCAACCTGAATTGGTTGCACTTAGAGAGTCGACGGGCTTTGATTTAGTACCTGGTAACTTAAAGTTATTTGAGCCGCAAGGCGTTGTGCCTTTTGAACAAGCTCCCCAACTAAGTCGCACTGACTACGTACAAAACTCAAATGACAGCTATTGGGTTACTAATCTTGAACAACCTCTTGTGGGCTTTGCTGCGCAATATGGCGATGTTCATCAGCCATTATCATTGCGTACCCGTATGGGTTTGAAGCTCATAAAAGAGGGAGGCGGTGAAGACAGTAAGTTTGATTTGGCTGAACTTGAAAATGCGCTAGTAGGCAATCGTATCTATTTAGGTGAATTAGTATTTGATGATTTAGTTGCCCAGTGTAAAGCGCGTGGCGCAACACCGGTTACACTAACTAATGGAGCAAGTATTGACCTAACAGCTGCCTGCGCCGTGTTAGAGGACTGGAATGGCGCTATGAACCTTGATACACAAGGTGCTGCGTTAATCAGAGAGTTTGCTCACTTATTTAATGGTGATGAATACTTATATGATAATTTTGATGTGACCAACCCTGCAAATACGCCAAATACCTTACTTGCCGATGGCTCTGCGTTAACGGCATTAGCGCATGCAGTGCTTAATTTACAAAGCAATGGCGTGGCATTAAACAGTACTTTAGGTGAGCTGCAATTTGTTGAAAAAACGCTAGCAGGCGGCATTGCTTCAGGCGAGCAACTTCCTTGGAGTGGGCCAATGAGTGTGGAAGGAGGCTTTAATGTGTATCGTTTTGATCGCAGTAGCAGTCGTTCATTTTCTACGGTGATCCCATATATCGATCATCAAACATTGGATGATGCGGTAACAGGTAAACCGTTAGCGTCAAATTTAACAGCCAGTGGTTATCCTGTTAATTACGGATCGAGCTGGATGTTTGTGATGAACTTTACCGATGATGGTCCTGTGGCAAAAGGATTACTGACTATGTCGCAGAGTTCAGATTCAAGCTCAGAACATTTTGATGATCAATCGCGTTTTTACTCAAATACGCCAGTATTAAGACCCATCTTATTTAAAGATGCAGATATTAATCTAAATTTAATTAATGAAATGGATTTATCAATAAGTAAAGAGTAAGCACACTTTGAGCGCCAGTACGAATGCTGGCGCTCTGTTTACCTAGTCAATAAACGGCACTTTTTCAATTAAAGTAACTTCACTCGCTGAAATGTGTGCTTTATAAGCTAATACTTCTACGCCTTGCTCAATGGCCTCGCTAAGCAATTGTGCATAGGTTGGGTCAATATGCACCGCAGCACTGACTTGTGTGATGCCTTGGTGCAGCACTGCAAATAGTAATACCGCTCGATGCCCTTGTTTTACCATGTCGATTAATTCACGAATATGCTTTTGCCCACGAACAGTTTGGGCGTCAGGGAAGTAGCCTTGACCACTTTGTGGACGATCTTCGCTCAGCAGCGTGACTGATTTAACTTCAACATAGCAATTGGCTTTGCTGCTGTGGGTAAGTAAAAAGTCGATGCGGCTGTTTTCACTGCCATACTTCACTTCACTTTGTATGTGTTGATAGCCTGTAAGCTCATCAATAACCTCATTATTAAGTGCTTCTTCGACCACTTTATTGGCGATAGCGGTATTTACACAAATAAGCTGTGATACATTATTTTGCGTCAGCTCTAATGACTGCGGGTACTTTCGCTTGGTATTACTGCTGGTGGAATAAAAGGCAGTAAAACCGGCATCGGCACAGCCCGTCATCTTACCCGTATTAGCACAGTGAGCGGTAAAAGTAGTGCCATCACTGAGCTCTAAATCAGCTAAAAAGCGTTTGTAACGCTTTAATAAAGTGGCAGATTGTAATGGCGGGGTGTACTTCATTTATGACTTCCTTATGTAACCTGAGCGCTGGATAATAAGTTTATTTCAAGTAGTTGTTTTAGCGCTAACTGCGTTGAGTTCATTTTTTCTAGAGATAATAAACTTAAATATTTTTATAGCTCAATATGTTAGCAAACTTAATAACCTGAGTTTAGGGTAAGTGAAATTGAGGTTTACAGGCAGGTTGAGGTTATTCACCTCAAGCAGTTGGGAACTTAAGCGCTCTATAGTAAACTCAACCGCACATTTAAGTGCAAGGATATTCTAACATGAGTGAAAAATTTGTTGTTCAATTAAGCGAGCAGTTGGCACCAAGGCATTGGGGCGAAAGTGCGTCATTATCTTTTAACGAACACGGCGCAACGGTTCATTTATCTGAGCAAGAAACATTAAAAAATGTGCAAAAAGCGGGTCGTACAATTGCAAATCAAGGCATTAAAAATGTTGTTCTTGAAGGTGATGTATGGTGCACAGAGAGCCAATGGGCTTTTTACCAAGGCTTTGTATCACCAAAAGTACTAAACGGTGTTGAGTTTGTTGATAACGCACAATCTGATCTTAAAGAACTCGCTGATTTAAAAGCATCGGCAACGTGGGCGCGCGAAATGATCAATGGCACCGCCGATGACATATACCCAGAGAGCTTAGCTGAAAAAGCCGCTGAATTTATTCAATCACTTGCACCAGAGCATGTTAGCTATCAAATCATAAAAGGTGATGCGCTATTAGAACAGCAGTGGATTGGTATTCATGCCGTTGGTCGTGGTAGTGAGCGTCCGCCAGTATTACTTGAGCTTGATTACAACCCAACTGGCGATGAGAACGCACCGGTAAGCGCAGCACTTGTTGGTAAAGGTATTACGTTTGACTCAGGTGGTTACTCAATTAAACCAAGCGAAGGTATGTTGGGTATGAAGTGCGACATGGGTGGTGCAGCAACGGTAACCGCAGGTTTGGCACTGGCAATTAGCCGTGGCGTAGAAAAGCGTATTAAGTTGTTTTTATGTTGTGCAGAGAACTTAATTTCGGGTAATGCATACAAACTAGGTGACATTCTTACTTACAAAAATGGCACAACCGTTGAAATTGTAAATACCGATGCTGAAGGGCGTTTAGTATTGGCTGATGGCTTAATGGCCGCAGGCGAGACAGGCGCTCCACTTATTATTGATGCGGCAACCCTTACTGGTGCCGCCCTTGTTGCTGTTGGTCAAGAGTACAACGCATTGTTTGCCCTTGATAAAGAGCTAGTGCGTGAAGTGGAAGACTTTGCGTCACAAGAAATGGAAGCCGCATGGCCATTACCACTTGAAAAGTGGCATCAACAAAACTGCCCATCGCCGTATGCGGATACAGCAAATAGCCGCGCCCAAAAAGGCGGTGGTTTCGGTGGTGCATCTAACGCCGCTGGTTTCTTATCTCGCTTTGTGCCAAACGATGGCAAAGGCTGGGTACACATCGATTTAGCTGCTGCATTTAATATGGGTGGTAGCACAAGTCAATGGGCTTCAGGTGCAACTACACAAGGTATGCGCACCGTAGCACGTACCCTACTTGAAAAGGCATAATCTACTGAGATTACGCATTAGTTAAAAAATAGGTACCTTAGGGTGCCTATTTTTTTATCCGCCAAACAAGCAATTTTGTTTTATTTACGGTAAAATCCTTCGCCATTACGTGTTTGGGCATCTATTTTTATTTAAACCTCGCTCAAATATTATACATACCACTGGGATCCTTACTATGTCAGAAAAGTGCTATATCACGGCTCAACAATTACTTGAAGATTCATTCCGCGTAGCGGCACAAGTGTATAAAGATGGCTTTCGTCCAGATTTTATTATTGGTATATGGCGCGGTGGTGCTCCAATTGGGATTGCGGTTCAGGAATATTATGATTACAAAGGCATAGAAACGGATCACATTGCGGTTCGTACCTCGTCTTATTACGGTATTGGTAAGCAATCAAAAGAAATCAAAGTACATGGTTTACACTACATAGTTGAAAACGCAAATGCAGGTGACTCTTTACTGATTGTTGACGATGTTTTTGACTCAGGTCGTAGTATTGTAGCGTTAAAAGAGAAGCTCTCTGAGCTAATGCGTTTAAACTTACCACGTGATATTCGTATTGCTTGTCCATACTACAAGCCAAAAAATTCAAAAGTTGATACAGTGCCTGATTACTACATTCATGAATCTGAAGAATGGTTAGTATTCCCGCATGAATTATCAGGTTTAACGCCGGATGAAATTATTGAAGGTAAATCTGATTTAGCTAAAATCCACGATATTTTACTTGAAAAGTAAATGTGATTTTGATCAATAAAAAAGGCCTTAATGGCCTTTTTTATTGTCTTTAAAGCTGTGCAAAGCTATCTACATAGTCACTTAATTTAGGAATATCGACAGCTTGTAGTCCTTGTGTGCTTCTTTGCACTAAGTTTTTCTCTACTAACTCACTCACTACACGCCTGTATGCACGCTCAGTGGTTGCAAAGCGCTCAGCTTCTGCATTTACCGTAGGGTAAGCACGTAACAAGGTGGGATTGTTATTCTCTGCACGTAATAAGCAGTCTTTGGCAATATTGTAGCTCAACGGCAGTAACAGCTTATCTAAATTAATTTTTTGATTTTCTTGAAACTTAGCCGCAATCGTTTGCGCTGTATATAAGCTTAGCTCGGGTTTATCGAGCAATAATGAACGCCAATGTTTTAATTCAATCAAGTTATACGTGACATCACTAAAGCAGGTTACCGTGTAAATGCAGGGGTTATTATTAAGTGCTTCAATTTCGCCAATTAGGGTATTGTTACAGTCGAGTTGGCCAAGTAGCAGGCGCCTGCCATTACCTACATCGTAACTAAACGATACAGTTCCACTTCGCACTAATACCAACTTAGTTAACGGCTGGTCTTGCTGTATTAATATTTCTTTTTTTGATTGCTGAAAACTACTGCCGGCAAACGTCAGCAGTTGATCAACAAGGTAACTGGAAAAATGGTATTGAAACATCGATCATGCTCTTCGGACAATTGTCCTATTTATTACACCTTAATGACGATAGCATTAAGATTAAGAATTTATGCTAACTTGCCCACGCCGTTAAGATAATTAATAGCGTTAAATGACCTTCATTCTTCCGTGTAATGATTAAAAATTGTGGTATTAACCAGTATATTTTAAGGTTTTATTGGTAAGTTAGCTTTTTTATTTTAACTACTGCGTAGCGTAGCTTAATAATGTACTAAAATTTAACGCGTAATACTAACCTAAAGCCTAGGAGAGAACAATTGAGTTGGGAATATTTAGGTTATTTAGCATCCGTCTTATTAGTCATATCATTAACCATGACTGATGTAACCAAACTACGTTGGTTTAATTTATTGGGCTGTATTGCGTTTACTTTTTACGGTGCGGCTATAGGCTCAGTGCCGGTGGCTTTTACCAACGGCTTGTTGGCTTTGGTCAATATTTATCACATTATTAAGCTATATCGTCAGTCAAAAGTTGATACAAAAAAGGGTTAACGCAAGTTAACCCTTTTTGTTTTTAATTACTCAGCTTTTGCGGCATCTTTTTCGTAGCGTAACGTACCCGCAATCCACGTTTGCAGCACCTGAGTTTTGTATAGCTGCTCAATGGGGACTTTAAAGTAGTCTTGATCAACCAGTATAAAGTCAGCCCATTTACCTTGTTCTAAACTCCCTAGCTTAAACTCTTGATGCGCTGCATACGCGCCGCCAAGGGTAAACGCACGTAATGCATCTTCTCTGCTTAACACTTCACTGGCGCGCCAACCATTTTCAGGCAATTGATTATGATCCATACGTGTAATGGCAGAATATAAGCCATCAAACGGGTTCGCCAGCTCGACAGGGTAATCAGAACCCGCTGCAATAGTCGACCCCTGCTCTAAGAATGTTTGCCAAGCGTATGCGCCTTGGAGTTGTTTATCGGTTAAACGCTGCTCTGCCATATGCATGTCAGATGTAGCATGCACAGGTTGCATTGATGGAATTATTTTCAGGGTTTTAAAGCGCGGTATATCCTCCGGCGAAACTATTTGTGCATGCTCCATGCGATTACGCAGTAGTATACCACCGGTTTGCTTAAATACATTTTGATAGGCATCGAGCACAATTTTATTTGCTCTATCGCCAATGGCGTGGGTATTTGCACTAAACCCGCTTTTAAAAGTGAGTGTAAATAATTGTTCTAGCTTTTGTTGGGTTTCAAGCATTAGGCCAAAGTGGTTTGCTCTGTCTGCGTATTCTTCAATAAGCGCGGCACCGCGTGACCCTAGGGCTCCATCAGCATAAATTTTTACACTGCGAATAGATAAAAAATCTTGAGCATCTTGATACCGACCCGCTTTAAGCATCATGTTTAAATCTGGGCTTGCTGCACTTAACATCGCTACAATTCTAAGCGGTAATGTACCTAACTCAGCGCGCTGTTTATAAACTTGCCACGTGGTTTTATCAATACCTGCATCGTGGGTTGAGGTAATGCCTAAGCTTAATAAATGTTTACCTGCGGCATCTAATGCATTGCTAACCGATTGCGCAGATGTTGCAGGCATATGTTGAGTAACCAAGGTTTCTGCTTTATCTATAAAAATACCGGTTGGTTTGCCAAACTCATCTTTTATAATTTCTCCACCTGCTGGGGCTGGTGTGTCAGCATTAATATTGGCAAGTTCTAGTGCTTTTGAATTAACCCAAATAGCATGGCTATCTACTCGCGATAAAATAACAGGGCGGTCGCTGACGACTTTGTCTAAATCAGCAGCGGTAGGGAAACGCGTGTCGGACCATAGCTCTTGGTTCCAGCCCCGACCAATAATCCAACCTTCTTTGCCTTTGGCAAATTCGTTGAGCTTAGCGGTTATTTCATCTACCGATTTTGCGCCGCGAACATCCAGCTGTGACAAGTTTTCACCCAGGCCAATTACGTGTCCGTGGGCATCAATGAGCCCTGGTAATAAGGTTTTTCCATTGGCGTCAATTAGGGTTGCGCCCGGGAAGCTATTTTTTAAGCTGTCAGGACCTGTTTTTACAACTTTGCCATCTTTTATGACTAAGGTTGTAAATGTATTTACTTCGCCGTGGCGCATTTTTCCTTTGTATAAAGGGGTGTAGCCATTGGCATTATATATTACTTTCGTTTGTGCAATTGCCACACTAGATAAGGCGCAGAGGCTTGCTAGTAATACCGGTTTAATTAATTTATTGAGTCGCATAAAAGGTATGTTGTTATTATTTGTACTATCACAGTAGCAAACTCAAATTTAGAATACCAATAGCATAATTTATTAATAGTCGAATAAGCCCAGCTTTTAGCTAGAGCAAGCAAATTCAGGGTAGGATAGGTTGCGTGTTAACAGGAAAGAATTTGTTTAATCTTCTCAAATAAAGCCTAATTAACTAGGCTTTATTTGAGGGAGCTATTTATTTACTGGCGTACAAACTATATTCGCTTAATGACAATTGTGCGTCTTTGTCACGGTCGTAGCTGCCAAAGCGTGACCATAAAGCAGGATCACTGGCAGTTTCCGAACGAGTTAAAAAACCATCTTGATTACGGTCAAGTTTTTCAAATTCTGAGGCAATATAGCTATTTGTCGCAAAGCTCATGCAGCTAACAACAGTAAGCGTTAGTAAAATAATATGGCGGATAGGTTTCATCTAAATACTCAGTACAAATTGGTGGTTAGATAGTTTTTAAACTCAGTTAAAGAAATTCTGTTGTCTTGATTTTCATCCCAATTTGAAAATGAGTTTAATAGCTGAGGCTGAGCAGCAAGCTCGCTATGGGTTAAATACCCGTCGTTGTTGGTGTCTAGATGTTCAAAGCGTTGCTTTACATCAAGTGCACATGCACTATGGCTAACAAATAGTAAAGCACCAATAAGGAGAAGCTGTATTTTCATGGTTGGCGTTCCAAGGCATATTTTAATTGCTGGCAGTAATGAAATAAAGCACTTGCCATAATTTAAATCCCAACATTAAATCCGTTTACACACTCCCTCAGGGATTATGGCAATTGCTTTTAACTCTATACTAATAGATTAAACTTGAATCTAAACTTAAGGTTTAAAGTTTTGGAATTCTTTTTTAGAAATCATCTCGTTATTATCTTTGTCTAAATCGGCAAACTGCTTAAGTAATTGTTTATCTTGCTTTGCCTCAACAAGCGATATTTGGTCATCCATATTTTTATCTAAATGCATAAAACGTACATTTAATGGCGATGCCAGTGCGGTGGCACTAATAGCTAAAAATAGGAGCGAAAAAGCACCAATTAGTTGTTTCATGAATGTACTCCTTTATTTTATAAACAGCTTAAATTCGTTTAGAGATATGAGCCCGTTTTCATCGGTGTCTATCTGTGCAAAGTTCTCATGTAATAAAGCATCTTCACCTGCTTCAGCTTCACTCAATGTGCCATTACTGTCTTTGTCTAAACGATTAAATTCAGCATCTACATCAAGGGCGAACAAATGAGTACTGGTTAGGCACAAACCGATAAGTGCAGCGTTCTGTAAATTGTTTTTGAACATTCCTTGGCTCTTTTTAGATTAATATTAATGTTCTCGTAACAAAAATGATGCCAACATTTATTTTTATTAATAATCAGTGAGTTATGTTTTTTTTGTGATGGTTGGTGCGTAATTTTTACAAGTAACTGTGTGTTTTATGCAACAATTTTGCAGTTATAAGCGTTTAAAATTTTTTAAATCAATTGCTTAACTTGTCGCTATTTAGAGACAGCAGGGTTTTTATCCTTGATGGTTCAGCGAGTGTATAAGTTGAGCGCTTAATAATAGAACGTTTAAAAATAGTAAAGGACTTTTGTATGCCCGCAGTCATGGCTGAAAAATATAAAGCATTGATAAATTGGCGCCCCAATTTAATTGGCCAATTTGTAATGAGCATGCTGTTGTCGCTGTTGCCCTTATCTATAGTAGTTATTGTGTTTTTAAATGTATTAAATAAGCAATTAGCGGTCACTCAGCAAATTGTGAGTAATAATTACCAAGTAACTAAGTCGTTTAATGTGCTTAAGCAAGAGCTTAATAGTTTAGAAAGGGCAACAAGACAAAATTGGGTATTAAAGAGCGACTCACTCGATAAGCTAATCGTAGATAAATGGCAATCATCATTACAAAACATCAATGAGCTAAAACAGCTTTCAAATAACCAAGCAAATACACACCAATGGCAACGGCTAACGGATACTTTGCAAACGGCGCATACTCAACTTGTGGTTGAAGCGCGTCAACAAGCTGAGTTATTTGTGCCAATCAGCGAAATATTAGCGGAGCTAACATTGTGGTTGCGTGAGGAAAATGAAGCCAAAATCACTCAAAACCAAATTAAGCTCACAAATTTACAAGCTTCCTTTATAAACTGGTTGATTGCACTTACGCCTTTAACGCTGCTTGTTGGCGGCGGTTTTTTGTGGCGCATAAGCGGGCGCTTAAAAAGCTTAACCTCAGTGATTGATAAATTAGGCCAAGGAGATTGGCAGCAAAAAATATCGGTGCAGGGATCAGCTGAACTCATAGAGTTAGGTAATAAGTTGCAGTGGGTGCAAGCGCAGCTGCATATGTTAGAACAACAAAAAGATACATTTTTACGCCACGTTACTCACGAATTAAAAACCCCTTTGGCTTCTATGGTTGAGGGCACTGAATTACTAGCCGATGAAATCGTTGGCCCCATCAATAACGAGCAAAAAGCGGTACTTGGGCTGATCAGTCAATCGATGGTGAGGCTACGTACTATGATAGACAGTTTATTGAGTTATAACGCCATTCGCACCAGTAAAGACAACGTCAGTGAAGTGGAATTTAATCAGCTAATAAAAAAGGTAAATAACCACTTTGAGCATCGCTTAAATGCGCGAGAACAATCGCTTATTTGGCACAATAGTTTACCTAATATTTCTCTTAGTTTGCCACGGGAGTTAATTGAAATGATTTTAATTCAGTTAATTTCCAATGGCTTAAAGTTTTCTCAGCCAAACCAAGTCGTTACTATTAGCTTGAGTCTAGAAAATAACGGCCTAAATATGCAGGTAGCAGATGAGGGCTGTGGCATTAAAGAGCATGAAAGAGAACATGTTTTTGGGGCGTTTTATCAAGGTAAACATACCAAAGAGATTAGCTTACAAGGCAGTGGTTTAGGCCTTACTATAGTCAAAGAGTCAGTTGAACAGTTACATGGGCAACTAAAAATTGAGCATAATGAGCCGCAAGGCTGTCGATTTAACATTGTCATTCCCTATAAAAATAAAGGAGTTAAATAATATGTCTGCGCGTTTAATGGCTATTGTATGGCTAACCAGCAGTCTTGTTTTTTTATCTGGGTGTGAAATAACAAACACTCAAACACAGGGTGAATCAGCATTAAATGTACCCTCTCAGCCAGATAGCAAAACGAATCAGCCAAATCCCAAACCTCGGCCAAAATCAGAGCCAATATATCCCTCTGCAGCGCTAGTTATTGCTTGGCATGCCAATCAGTGCGGTGGTTTTAAATTAGCGCCTAGCAATGAAGCCTACTTAGGGGAGCAAGCACTGAAAGCGTTTTTTAGTAAAGCATGTTTAAAGCTTAGTAGTGACCCCAATACTGTGATGAGTCAATTACTTAAGCTGGATCAGGCATACTATTGGCCCGATGATATAAAGCACTATTTATGGCTGCAAAAACAGCAGGTATTAATGCAAATAGATGCAAAAAAACAACAGCAAGCATTGAACGTCAAAATGCAAAAAACCTTGTCGTCATTAGCCGCAATTGAACAGCAACTTTTATTACGTGAAGAAACCAAGGAGCAGTAACTATGTCAGTCACACTTCCATCAAGTGCTAAAGTGTTACTCGTTGATGATGATGCCAGCTTGCTGCAATTGCTGGCGATTCGAATTCAATCAAAGGGTTATGAAGTAACGATCTGTGATAGTGGTATGAACGCATTACAACTACTTAAAAACCAAGTGTTTGATGCGGTGATCACCGATTTAAGAATGGATGAAATGGACGGCATGGCGCTTCACCGACAGTTGCAAAACCGCTACCCTGCGTTGCCTGTTATTATGATGACGGCTCATGGATCTATCCCTGAAGCGGTAGAGGCCACCAAGCAAGGTATTTTTGCCTTTATCACAAAACCCGTTGATAAAGATGAGCTGTTTGACAGCCTAGCTAAAGCCATTGAGATACATAGGGTTAATAATGATGAAGTCGCCCCGCAAAGTAATATTGTCACCCGCAGTGGCGCTATGCTGCATTTGCTGGAGCAGGTGAAACTATTAGGGCCTACACAAGTTAACGTGCTTATTTCTGGTGCCAGCGGTACCGGTAAAGAGTTGCTTGCGCAGGCGATTCATCAGCATAGCCATGTTAGTGATGGTCCATTTGTGGCAATAAACTGTGGGGCCGTGCCTGGTGAGCTATTAGAATCAGAGCTATTTGGTCACAAAAAAGGGGCATTTACAGGAGCTGTAAAAGATCATCAAGGCCTATTTCAGCAAGCGCAAGGCGGTACCTTATTTTTAGACGAAATTGGTGATATGCCGCTTAATTTACAAGTTAAGTTGTTGCGTGTGCTACAAGAAAAAACCATTCGCCCAGTGGGCTTTCAAGAAGAAATTCCTATTAATGTGCGAATTGTTTCTGCAACCCACAAAAACCTGCCTGAAGCGATTAGTAATCAACAGTTTAGAGAAGATTTATACTACCGGTTAAACGTCGTAAACTTAAAGTTGCCCCCGCTGTGTGAACGCCGTGAAGATATTAGCTTATTAGCCAACTTTTTTAGTGCCAACATCGCAAAGCGTATGGAGCAAAAAGAAAAGCGCTTTGCAAACGATGCCATGCATGCCCTAGTAAGGTATGATTGGCCAGGTAATATACGTCAATTACAAAATGTAGTGGAGCAGGTGGTTGCGTTGACTCCTAGTGAGGTTATATCTGAACATTTAGTGCTTAGTGCGCTAAACAGTAATGAAAGTAACGTTGAGCCATTATCACTTAATGAAGCTAAAAAAGAATTTGAACGAGACTATGTAATTAATACCCTGAAAATGGCAGGGGGCAATGTGGCAGAAGGCGCCAAACTTGCCAAGCGTAATCGTTCTGATTTTTATAAGTTGATTAAAAAGCATGAGATTGACGTAGATAGTTTAATTTAATTTGGTTTTTAAAAGGAAGTGAGCATGCAGTTATTCATGGTGTATTTAGGTGGACGCATTCAAGGTTGTCACATAGAAATGCACGACGTACGTTTTGTGGTAGGCCAAAATATTGAGCAAACCTATACCAAACTAAAAAGCCAATGGGTGGGTGATAAAAACAGTGTACACATGGATAGCTACATGGCGGTTAATCATATTGATGGTTATAAAATCGAGGTGGTTGATAGTTATGTAGAGCAAAATAAGCAACTTTATTTTGTTAACTTAGGTGCTTACAGAAGCGACTCAATGGCAGAGCAACACGACTTTGCTTTGTATGTTGCCAGTAGTAGTGAAGAAGCAAAACAACGCGCTAAAAATGACTTATTAGCAGGGCTGAGTCATCTTCATAAAGATGATTTATATGATGTTGATGACTGCTTTGCGATTGATTTACTCGATAGTCAGCTTAATATTAAGCTAACCCCAAGCGGCCAAGCACAACCAATTAAACCGGACTGGTTTGGTTATCATGTATTATAGTTGCTAAGCATTTGTTTGGATATTGTGTGAAAAAGTATGCGTTTATACTTTTGCTAGTTGGCCTAAGTGGCTGTAAGTCACTGTCGGGTTTACCGCCCGTTGTTGATTTAAATAAACTGGTAAAGCAAGTAAAAAACGACCCGACCAATGTGGTTGCAATTCACAAGCAAGCTCAAAAAACACAGCGCTCTATTAAAGCGCAGGTTGGTAACGTAAAGCAGCTTTTAGCCGCATTAGAAAGCGTTGTTGGGCGCAAGTGGGGTAAGCAAAATACGCAACAGCCTAGTGCAAAAAAATACGTCAAATACAGTAATGATTACCAAGCTCGTGCCATTATTGATTTTGAGCAAGGCACTGTAAAAGTAGAAACCATCGCGTTAAAAAATACAATAAGCTTGTTACAGCAGGCCATTGTTATGACCCTACTGACCTCCAGCGACCCCGATAAAACCGATATTTTTACCAGCGAAGCCCCCATATTAGAAGGCGAACCGTTTTTATATCAACAAGTACTCGACCAAGATAAGTTACCAATAAAATACTCTTGGCGGGCGAATCGGTTTGCGCGTTATTTAGTAAATAATAACTTACAAAAAAGGCGTCAGTATGGACATGTTATTTCGTCAGTTAGTTTTGATTTAGTCGAGCAAAATGCTCATTTGAGAAAGCAAAAGTACAGTGATTATGTGCTGGCGGCTGCAAATAAATATCAAATATCGGCAGCACTTATTTATGCCATTATTGAAACCGAAAATAGCTTTAATCCACATGCGGTGAGCTCATCAAACGCATATGGATTAATGCAAGTGATCCCCGCAACTGCCGGGCGGGATGTGTATCAAAAAATTAAAAAAGTACCCGGGCAGCCAACCAAAGCAGTGTTGTTTAATCCAAAACATAATATTGATATTGGCAGCGCGTATCTAAGTATTTTAAAAAATAATTACTTACATAAAATTAATACTGATAAAAGTAAGCACTTTGCCATGATCTCGTCTTATAACGGTGGGGCGGGTAATGTATTGCGTATATTTAATAAAAATAGAAGTGTGGCGTTTTCACAAATAAATCAGCTTACTTCAAGCCAGTTTTATAACATTCTCACCACTAAGCACTCTCGAGCGGAATCAAGACGCTACCTATATAAAGTCACTAAAGCAGAAAAAAACTATCAGTAACTTATTTACTCATCACTTTCTTGTTGCTCACTTTTAGCGGCCATTTTAAAGGCCACTATCACTAAGCCAAACATAGCAAATGGAATAGCGGCTAATAGGTATTCTACCAGATGACTGTCTTGAAAATTAGCTTGCAGCAAAAAATGCCCCGCAACACACATAATAATAACGATCAAAAGGATGGGCAGTAACCTAAGTTCTTTTTTTGCTGAGTGTTTTTTCATTAGTTAAGATGAGTTGAGGTATAAAAAATAATGCACTATTGTAATGAGCTTACTAAAGCTTGGCAAACAACACTGATTTTTAAATTGCGATTAGGTATGATTAACATCAAAGAAAACCTTAAAAGTAGTGGTTGGGGATAAAGTGCAACAAAGCTTAAAGCAAGTTTACCTAGTTGGCGGAGCAGTACGAGATAAACTGCTAAACATACAATCAAAAGATAACGATTACGTTGTTATTGGTGAAACGCCAGAGGTTATGGAAGCGCTTGGGTTTTTACCCATTGGCAGCGACTTTCCCGTTTACTTGCACCCAAAAACCAAAGAAGAATATGCACTAGGGCGCACTGAGCGTAAAAGTGGTAAAGGTTATACCGGCTTTGTAGTGGATGCGAGCCCCAATGTTACGCTTGAAGAAGACTTAGCACGCCGAGATTTAACCATTAACTCTATGGCGCTAGACGAAAACGGCACTGTTATTGACCCGTTTAATGGTCAAGATGATTTAAAAAATAAAATACTGCGCCACACCACCCAAGCATTTGTAGAAGACCCGGTTCGGGTATTACGTATTGCCCGTTTTTTAGCCCGTTATGGTAGTGAATGGTCTATTCATCCAAGTACTACTGCATTAATGCATGAGCTTAAAAATAAAGGCGAGCTGGAACATTTAGTGCCAGAGCGCGTGTGGTTAGAAACTGAAAAAGCGCTTGGTGAAAAACACCCAGAGCTTTATTTTCAAGCATTAGATGGCTTAGGTATTTTTCCTGAAATTGAACAGATGAAAAACACCCCACAGCCGGCAAATCATCACCCAGAGGGCGATGTGTTTGTACATACTATGTTAGTACTTAGACGAGCAGCCGATTTAAACTTTAACCTAGAAACCCGGTTTGCTGCTTTAACTCATGATTTTGGTAAAGCACTAAGCTATAAAAAACGCGGTAATTTACGCGGCCATGAACGTGAAGGGGTTGCGGTGGTTGAGGCCTTTTGTGAACGGCTAAAAGTACCTAATCGCTTTCGTGATATAGGCGTGCTTACCAGTGATAACCATACGCTTTGCCACACGCTTGAACAATTAAGGCCGCAAACCATTCATAAATTAATCGTCACTAATTTAAATGCACTAGTGCACCCAGAGCGTTTTATTGCCTTTACTCAAGCCTGTCAGTGTGATGCACAAGGACGAGGCGAAACGCTGGTAGATAAGCCTTATCCACAAGCCGCTAAATTACGTGCTATTCACAACGAACTACAAAAAATGGATAAAAAACAAATTGTGCAACATGCACTTAAAGGCGGTAAAAAAGGCCCCGAAATAGGTGAAACGGTCAAACAGGCAGAAATAGACTGTATTAAAGCGTTTTTACAGCTTAATGGCTAACTTGTAAGGTTAGTGTAGTTAAGCACTACGTGCTAAAGCCTCAGCTTGCATGGCTTGTTTATTACTTACCTTGGGCTTTTTAGTCGCGCCCTGTTGAGCATGGTTATTGGTTGCATTAGGACGATATAAATCGAGAATAAACTCTATTTCTTCGGGTTCTAGTAACTCTTTCATTTTGACTCCTCCTAGGAGAGTAGACTAAGGCTGAGCGAATGAATTAAAAGTGAATCGTTACACTTGAGTGTGAATTAAATTGTAACTGCAAAGCTTTAAAATAAAGCAGTTTATAATTAAACCGCTTTTTGTTTAATTATTTAAAGGCAGGTTCACGGTAAACACCACACCGTTGCCTTGCTCATTATTGTGTGCTGTTACTGTACCGTTATGGTAATCACACACCAGCCTGACAATATAAAGTCCTAAACCTAAATGCGGTTGTTGCTGCATTTGCTGGCTGCGCACCGATACCATAGAGTCAAAAATATGTTCAGTAAGTCCCTCAGGCAATAAAGTACCTGTATTACTTACCGTTAATGTTGCTTTGTTTTCGCTTTGCTTCAGGCTGACTTCAATCGCGGTGTTGGCTTCACTAAATTCCAAGGCATTATTTATTAGCTTATCGAGCAGTTGCGCTATAAATTCAGGGGCACCTTGCATTGGCAGTGTGCATTGGCAAATGTTGAGTGTAAATAACTGGTTAGGATAAGTAAGTTGGTAGCCCTGCATACAGCCACTAATTACTTTTTGTAAATCAAACGGCTCTGGCTCATTACTTTGAATGCTTTGCTCAAGGCGGGTTGCTTCACTCATAGTGGTAATTATTTTACCTAAACGCTCAACTCCTTCACTGGCACGCTCAAGGTATTTTTGACTCAGTTCACTTTGCTGCAAGCTTTGTAAGTTCTCAAGTGATGAACGTACAACCGCAACCGGTGTGCGCAGCTCGTGAGATAAGCGCGACGACATATTTTCTAAATAATCGGTATAGCCACCAAGTCGGCTCACTATATTTGAAAAGCTACGCGATAAATCGCCAATTTCGTCATTGGCATCGCTGTAATTTATATGACCTGTTACTCGTCCTTGCGCATCAATGGCTTGCTCTGCTGTATCGCGTAGTCGCCTAATACGACTTGATATACGTGAGGCAAAAAAGAACAAAGTGACTGTGCCAATTAACATGACCGCTAAAATCACATTAAACAGTTTTTCCAGCGATTTATTACGCAGTGTGCGCACGCCATTAGTGGTTTCTTCGGCTATAACTGCACCGATAACTTTATCCTCGATCCAAATAGGATACGCAGCCGATAATATTACCGCTTTGTTATCGGGAGTGAGTCGCCAAGACGAGGCCGGTTGGCCTTTGAGTGCTTTGGCTAAATGAGCGCCTTGCATTGAAGCTACATCGTGTAAGGTATCTATAAATTCATCTTCAGGACGGGTTAAAATTTTATAATACAAAGGATGTAAATAGGCTTGTTCAAAGCGCTGCCACGCAGTTTTTGGCGCTTGATTTTTTAGCCCATCGGCCCATACGCCATCGGCATTTTGAATACTGCCCGATTGCGCTAATACACGGTGATGATTATCGACCACCCATATGCGACTGCCGCTGTGTCCCATGCCTTTTAATATACGGTTTATTTCAGGGGAGGGCACCAGTACCGAACCTAAATCATTCGGGTTATTTAAGTTCGATGTAGACATTATACTAGGGGTTTGGTTTGGTTGTTTACTATCAACATCGGCAATGGCAAATCCCAGTTTATTGCCAAGCATACTCAAAGGAAAGCGCAGCTCAAGGTTGTAACCAGTGTCAGTTTGTTTAAAGAAACCCTGAATTTTAGTAAAAGGCATTTTACTGTTGGCATCAAATGCGTTGACCCAGCCATCTTGGCGCGGAGCAATAATATAAGTATTAAATTGTCCATCAGGGTTTTTTAGGCCAATTTTTATGTAATCGTTATTGGTAATGCTGAGGCTGTTTTTAGCACGGTAAATTACAGTGTTATCTGTGACTTTAAATACAGCATATAAGTAATTATCAAACTTACCTACCATATGGCTAAATGATAAGTTGCTCAGTTGATGGTTATCATTGGCTGTTTGTAAGTAGCGTTTGTCATAAAGCCAAAATAGCGATTGATAAGCGTCCCAGTCGTTGAGTTTGCCATCGAGCTGAATCGGGCTTTTTAAATTATAAGCATAGAGATCGCGACCTTTTACCACCTGATCTAAAAAGTTGGTTTGTTCGTCAAATAAAGCGGGGCGTTCATGCAGGGCCGTGGCCAGTGCACGTGTAGTGCCTACCAACGTTTTTTCTTGGCCTTGGCGTAAAAACTTTTCCATTTCCCATACATATTCGTAGCCAAGCCATGGCAACAAAAACAAAAAGCACGAAAGTAGGATAAATTTACTGCGTAGGCCAAATCTCAGCATGTGGGTTGCTCCCACCTGTAACCCATGCCATACACGGTATCAATGCAGTCAAACTGGCTATCGAGTGCTATAAACTTTTTACGAATGCGTTTTACATGAGAGGTAATGGTACTGTCGTCTACATAAATTTTAGCATCGCTCATTAACTCATTACGGCTTTTAACGTGTCCTGGTCGCTGAGCGAGTGAATGCAGCATCCAAAACTCAGTTACGGTTAAATCAACTAACTGGTGTTGCCAAAGCACCTGCATGCGTTGCGTATCGAGCGTTAGTTGACCGCGAATTATTAATGCGTTGGCATCAGCGGGTTGCTCTAATGCTTCCATGCGGCGAAATAGCGCACCAATACGCGCGGCTAAATGCGCTAAGCTAATATCTTTGGTTAAGTAGTCGTCGGCGCCCATGCGCAGGCCGCATACGGTGTCTATTTCGCTGTCGCGAGCGGTTAAAAAAATAATTGGTAAGGTTTTAGACAGTGAACGCAGTGTCTGGCACAGTAAAAAGCCGCCATCTATTTCATGGCCTAAACCAATATCAACAATGGCTAAATCGGGAAGCGCTTCTTTAAAGGCCGCTTCTGCTTGAGGGCGGTTTTCATAACCACTCACCTGATAGCCTTGAGCGCTCAGCATTTCTATGTAGTTTTCGCGGATAGCGGTTTCATCTTCAATGATGGCTATTTTCTTCATTTTTATTAATTACTCATATTGACTTAGGCGCACTATAGCGAAGTTTTTGCGCTAAGTACGGTTAAAAACACAATTGCCATTTTTTTGCCACAATTGCTCAGCAGTTTGCCATTTTTGATCCCCTTTGTTGCCACTTCATGGTGTTTTAATACAAATATTGAAATTACAGATACAACGCAAGTGCCAACCAATAGCTTGCAACCATTATTAATAGTAAGGAATAGACCATGAAGAAAACATTAATCGCACTCACACTTGTTAGCACTTTTTGTACGCCAGTATTTGCTGCGGATACCCCATCAAAAGAAGCAAAAAAGGAAACCATAGTCGGCCTGAGCACAGGTGCCATTATTGGTGGTGTTGTTGGTGGGCCAATTGGCGCGTTTGTAGGCGCATTTGCTGGTGGCTTAATTGGCGATGCCAAGGTGGCTGAGCAAACTATTGCCGAGCAGCAACAAGCTTTAACAGTTATGGCAGAGAAAACCAACGACTACCAACATGTTCTTAATCATAACAGCCACTTAGAAGCGCAACTTGAGCTACTGGCTCAGCAAAATGAGCAACTAACGCAATCACAGCTTAATAATTTATTGGCGATGACAGTGCAATTTAAAACAGGCTCTAGCGATATTGCTCCTCATTTTGCCAAGCAGCTTGATCAATTAGTTGCGTTATTAAAAAGCCAGCCGCAACTCGCACTTGATTTAAGTGGCTTTGCCGATCAGCGTGGTGAAGAGCAAGCAAATTTATTACTTTCAAAAGCCAGAGTAAACGCCGTACAAAGTTACTTAATTAAACAGGGAGTAAGCCATACACGTTTGAGCACACAAGCGTTTGGCGAGCAACAAAGCATAGCAAACAGTAACACCCTTGAAGATAACTTTTTTGACAGACGCGTTACTCTCACTACTCGTGCGTTAAATCAGTCAAGTAATCAAACCGCAAGCAATTAACAACGTGCGTTCGATGGAGTGATTTATGTTGAGTAAACCCACCAAAGTGCTTACCAAGGTAAGCCTTTTTATTTTTATTATTATCGTGCTTTTGGCCAGCTTTAAAAGCCATGCACAGTCGCCAAAACTATCCTTGTTTGATAGCCAAGGAGTGGCGGTTAATCCTGGGGTTATTTTAAAAAGCGATGCAAAAATGACCCTAACAGGACTAATTAATCATGTTGTAGTAACGCAGCACTACATAAATGAAAATCCTTTTGCAGTAAATGCACGTTATGCTTTTCCTTTACCCGATGAAAGTGCCGTGCAAGCAATGACCATGCGTATTGGTGAGCGAGAGATTCACGGTAAAATAGCAAAAAAACACCAAGCAGAAAAACAGTATCAAGCTGCCAAGCAAGCAGGGAAACAGGCCTCTTTGGTTCGTCAGCAGCGTGCAAATATGTTTATTACAAATGTAGCGAATATAGGGCCTGGTGAAGAGATTGTTATAACGCTTGAATATCAAGAGATTATTGATTACCAGCATGGAACCTTTGCGATTCATTTTCCAACCACAATAACGCCACGCTATCATGCAACAACAGGGAAACTGAACGAAGAGCAAGATAAGCGTACGGTAAAAAGTGATCATACATCTTCGTTTACTCCACAAGGATGGTTAAGCCCTATTTATACAAAGCAAACCAATGAGGCAGCTAATGCCAGCGATTTAAGCTTAACAATTAACATGGATATAGGCTTAGAATTGGTTGATATAAACGCTAAGTACCATCAGGTAAATATTGAAAACTCTGCGTTTGGGCAATACAGCATTGTGCTAAAACCACAGCAAGCAATAAATAAAGATTTTGTACTGGAGTTTAAGCCACTACAAAAAGCGCAAGCTCAAGCCGCACTTTTTACTCAGCAAGCAAAAAATGGTGAGCAGTTTGCGTTAGCGATGTTGATGCCGCCAAGCGATCAGTTTACCCAGTCTGAGCGTTTGCCGCGTGAAATGGTGTTTGTGGTTGATACCTCGGGCTCTATGCATGGGCAGTCTATGGAGCAAGCTAAAAAAGCATTGTTTTACGCACTCTCGTTACTTGATAGTGATGATAGCTTTAATATTATTGGCTTTAATAATCAGGTTACTGCCATGAGTGATACCCCTTTAGTTGCTAGTGACTTTAATTTACGCCGTGCAAGGCGCTTTATTTATAACTTGCAAGCCGACGGTGGTACTGAAATACAAGGTGCGCTTGATGCCGTACTTAATGGTGCGCAGTTTGAGGGTTTTGTACGCCAAGTGGTGTTTTTAACCGATGGTAGCGTGAGTAACGAAGATGAGTTATTTAAAAGTATTGCGCGCACTTTAGGTGACAGCCGCTTATTCACCGTCGGCATTGGTAGCGCACCTAATCGCTTTTTTATGCGCCGCGCTGCTGATATAGGTAAGGGGTCTTATACCTTTATTGGTAGCACCTTTGATGTGCAGCCAAAAATGCAGCAGTTGTTTGATAAACTTGCTCACCCGGCGATGACTAATTTAGCGTTAACAAATACAAATGGAGACAGCTTAGATTTTTGGCCCTCACCTTTGCCTGATCTATATTTTGCTGAGCCCATTATTGTGGCCATTAAATTAAACACTACCGATGCAATTACTTTTACTGGGCAAACAACGCATGGGGAGTTTAAGGTTAAGCTTAATCCGCAAGCAAGCTCAAAAGCCACAGGAATTGATAAGCTCTGGGCACGTCAAAAAATAAAGTCATTATTGCTATACAACCAACAAAGTGAAGTAAAACAGCAAGTGCAGCAACTTGCGCTTGAGCATCAATTACTTAGTCCGTTTACTGCGTTTATTGCCATAGAAGAGAGCACCATTAAAGAAGTTGCTAAACAAACTACACAAGTGGCTAATTCAATGCCGCAAGGAATGAGTATGCGTTTGCCGCAAGCTGATGGGCAAAGCAAAATGCATATTGTGTTTGGAGCTTTAATGCTACTAGGTGGCCTGTTGTTAGTAAGGCGCTGTAAATGAAAAAGTGGTTGAGCATAGGTTTACTAGCCTTAGGACTGAGCCTATTTGGCCATGGTGCATATATGCAGGCAAAGGCATGGCTTGCACAAGTGTTAATAGAGCAAGCATGGCAAACAGCCCTTAAATCACCCAATAAAAAAATTAAGCCGTGGTTTTATGCTGATAGTTACCCAGTGGCACAAATAATATGGCCAAAGCATAATAAACGACTAACCGTGCTCGATGGCGCAAGTGGTAGAAATTTAGCGTTTGCGCCCAGTCATTTTTTAGCTGCGGGGGAATTAGGTGGGGCTGATTTTGGTAACTCGCAAGGAGCACTTATTGCTGGCCACAACGATACCCACTTTGCGTTTTTAAAAAACGCTAAAGTGGGGGAGCAATTTTCTCTGCAATTACAAAATGGTCAAGTGCAGCATTATTCAGTGACACATGTTGAGGTAATTAATCAGTACAACACCGATTTTTTGCATCAAGCAGGGCTGTATTTACTGACCTGTTACCCTTTTGATTCGCTGGCTTCGGGTACCGATTTAAGGTGGCTAGTGTCGGCTGAAATATCCTCACCCGAGGTGGCGTTAGGAATATCGACCACTAGTTCTTGATGGCGTTGGCTTATCATTACGCCTATAAACACCACAAATATGCTGAACCACTGGCCAAGTGTCAGTACTTCGTTAAGAATAATGGCTGACAAAATTAAAGTGAAAATTGGAATTAAATTAGAGTAAGCCGCTGCGGTTAACACCGACACTTTACTAATCGCGTAGTTGTACATGCCGTACCCACCCAAAGTGACACAAGAGCCTAAGTACAAAATGCTCATTAGTGCGGTTAAATCGTGTTGGTTTTCGCTGGGTAGGTCAATAAATAATAAAAATGGAGCAAAAAACAAACTACCACTCACACCTTGCAGAGCAATTAATGTGAGTGGGGAGTAGCGGTTAGCTAAATGTTTTATACACACGGTATAAAATGCCGCGCACACCATGGCCATTAATTCTAAAAAATTCCCCAGTAATGGGTTTGGGGCTTGGCTTGAGCTGGGTGAGAGCAAGGTCAGTAAAATACTGCCGCCAATACACAGCGTAAAACCCACCACAATAGCTTTACTAATATGCTCTTTGAGCATGAAAAACGCTAAAAATGCCACAATAATGGGTAAACAAGACACAATAACCCCCGCCTGAGACGCTGAGGTATATTCCATTGCGTGGCCTTCAAATAAAAAGTACAAGCAAGGCTCTGCCAGCGACATGCCTAATAAATACTTCCAATCGCCTTTTAAATATTCAAAGCGAATTACGTAACGCCATAAACATAACGAAATCAGTAAAGTGGTGAGCATACGTAAAAATATCACCAAGGCAGGGTCATAAATCGCAATCGCGTATTTAAGTGCAATAAAGGAGCTACCCCACAAAAAGGTGGCAATAATTAAACATAAACTGGCAGGCATAAGGTGTAATTTAATCGGTTGAATATAGTGCGATCCTAGCACGCAGAGGGGGGGCTTGAATATTTTTTACTTGTTCAAAAATACCGAACTGGTATAAATAAATTCATCATTTATTGCGCTAAGTAAAAAACATGCAAAGGGATCAGGTCGTAGTTGTAAAGCTAGGTACAAGCGTACTCACTGGCGGTACCGATAAGTTAGACAAAGCACATATGGTGGAACTTGTTCGCCAATGCTGTGAGCTAAAAAAGCAAGGTCATCAGGTTATTTTAGTTTCTAGTGGTGCGGTTGCCGCAGGTCGCGAACAGTTATTAAAACCCTGTGGGCGCACATTAATAGACAAACAAATGTTGGCCGCCATTGGACAGGGGCAGCTCATTCATATTTGGCAAAGTTTATTTGCGTTATATGGCGTTAACGTGGGGCAAATGCTACTAACGCGCGCCGATGTTGACGACAGAGAGCGCTATTTAAATGCGCGCGATACCCTCAATGCCTTATTAAATTATGATGTTGTGCCGATCATCAATGAAAACGACGCGGTTGCTACCAGTGAAATAAAAGTAGGTGACAACGATAACTTATCGGCATTAGTGGCTATTTTGGCCAATGCCGATAAATTACTATTGCTGACCGATCAACAAGGGTTATTTACCAGCGATCCGCGCACTGACATTAACGCCACCTTGATTGATGAAGTTACCCATATTAATGATGAGTTACGCCAACTTGCGGGTGGCAGCGGTACAAACCTAGGCACAGGGGGTATGGCAACCAAACTACAGGCAGCCGATATTGCCAGAAGAGCTGGGGTTGAGGTGATTATTGCCAAAGGCGCTGATGAAAACGTGATTTTAAAATGCATGAGCGAGCAACTGCCAGGCACCCGTTTTTTAAAACTTACCGCCCCTAAAGATGGCCGAAAAAAATGGTTATTAGCAGGGCCTAAAAGTAGCGGCCAAATTTTAATTGATGCCGGTGCGGTGCATGCATTGCAATCTAAGGGCGCCAGTTTACTTGCTAAAGGCATTACGCGTGCAATAGGTGAATTTGAACGCGGAGATTTAATTAACTTAATTGATGTAAATCAGCAAATTATTGCACGTGGGTTAACGCGCTTTAGCCATCTTGAAATCGATAAAATAAAAGGCGCACACTCTAATCAAATCAGCCAATTACTTGATTACGACAGCAGTGCCGAAGTACTACACAGAGATGATATGGTGGTGTTGTAATTAAGCACTTTTTTAACGATATAGCGCAACGTATAATCCGCTTATAGTGTTGCGCTTTTTTGTGTTAAAATCTTGCACCTTAAATTTGTTGTAAAGAGTATTGAAGATGAAATTAGTTCGCTGGGTTTTAGGTTGTATCATCTTATTTTTTAATTTTGTTTTTACGCCGCGTAGCAAAAAACGTGATCCGCAAGAGCAAACTAAGCTTGATCAGCAAACCGCACAATTTAAGCTCTATCAATTCAAAGCATGCCCTTTTTGTGTAAAAGTGCGCCGTTCAATTAAGCGTGAAGGCTTAAAAATTGAAACACGCGATGCAAAAAATGATGAGCAATACCGCCAAGAGCTATTAGAGCAAGGCGGAAAAGTTAAAGTACCTTGTTTACGTATTGAGCAAGATGGCCAAGTTAAATGGCTTTATGAATCAAACGATATTATTGCTTACTTAAACAAAGTAGCCGCTTAAAATATTTATTGGTATTTCATACCATCTCACTTATTAAAAGAGACATTACCATGACAATTCGTACCCGTGTTGCTCCGTCGCCAACTGGTGACCCGCATCTTGGCACCGCTTACATTGCCTTATTTAACTACTGTTTTGCTAAACAGCAAGGCGGTGAATTTGTACTTCGTATTGAAGATACTGACCAAGTTCGCAGCACACCAGAATCTGAACAAGCCATCATGGATAGCTTACGCTGGTTAGGCCTTGAGTGGGATCATGGTCCTGATGTAGGTGGTGAGTTTGGTCCATACCGTCAATCTGAGCGCAGTGATTTATATAAAAAATACGCTCATCAGTTAGTTGAAGACGGCAAAGCGTTTTACTGTTTCGCAACCAGCGAAGAACTGGACCAAATGCGTGAAGAACAAATGGCCGAAGGTCTGCGTCCTAAATACGATGGCCGTGGCTTAAACCATACAGAAGACGAAATTAAAGCAAACTTAGCAGCGGGTAAACCGTACGTTATACGTATGAAAATCCCAAGCGAAGGCACGTTTAAATTTAACGACTACCTACGCGGTGAAATTGAGATCCCGTGGGAAAACGTAGACATGCAAGTGCTATTAAAAGCAGATGGTTTTCCAACGTACTTTTTAGCTAACGTGGTGGATGATCACCATATGCAAATTAGCCATATTTTCCGTGGTGAAGAGTGGATAAACTCAGCGCCTAAGCTATTAAAACTGTATGAAGATTTTGGTTGGGAAGCACCCGTACTAGGTCACTTACCTTTATTGCGTAATCCAGATAAATCAAAACTGTCTAAGCGTAAAAACCCAACGTCTATTAATTACTACAAAGAAATGGGTTACTTACCAGAAGCGGTACTTAACTACTTAGGCCGTATGGGTTGGTCAATGCCTGATGAGCGTGAAAAGTTCACTCTTAATGAAATGATAGAGCATTTTGACATGAAGCGTGTATCGCTTGGTGGCCCAGTATTCGACGTAGACAAGTTAAGCTGGTTAAACGGTATGTGGATCCGCGAAAACTTAACTGATGCAGAGCTAATGCAGCGTTTTGTTGACTGGAAATTTAATGGCGACATGCTGGCTAAAGTATTACCGGAAGCTAAAACGCGTATAAATACGCTCTCTGACATGGTTGATTTAGCAGGGCACTTTGTAGGCGGTATCCCGACTTACGATCCAGCGCTATTAACAGCCGGTAAAGCTGACGAAGATGTTATTCGCCAAGCATTACAATTTTTTGTATGGCAGCTAGAAGGCTTACGTAGCTTTGAAAAACCAGCTATTTTTGCAATTGCAAAAGAAGTCGCTACCTTCCACGAGCTTAAAATTAAAGACTTTTTAGAGCCTATATTTGTGGCTATTACCGGCAAAACATCATCTACCTCGGTATTAGATGCAATGGAGATTTTAGGATCAGATCTATCGCGTGCACGTTTACGTGTCGCGCTTGCCCATTTAGGTATTTCTAAAAAGCAGGCTAAAAAGATAGAACGCGCATACCGCGATTACCCAAGTGCGTAATCGCGTATACAGATTCAAAAGCCGCTTAATTTAAGCGGCTTTTTTGTGCCTGTAATTCTAAGATGGAGTTGCCAGCATAGGGTAAGTAAATAAGAAAAAATGAAACACATTAACGAGCCAATGACATAAAATGGCCCATTCTAATCGGCTAGTTTTATAGTAAATATAGCCATAACCAAAACCTGCAACGGCCGCCACGAGCATATAATGAGTACCCGCTGAAAAGTGTGCCAGTGAAAATACACAAGTACTGATAGCCGGTGCGAGCAGTGCAAACCTGCTCGGGGTTATTAGTTTTGAAAGCTTAGTTTGTATCACTCCCCTAAATAATGCCTCTTCTGCAACGCAGGTAAAAAGTAGGTTGATAGCTATAAATAACAACCAAAATTCAGGTACTTTTGGCGCAAATTCAACAAGGTTTAACGTTAAAGCAGTTATGAGCGCCGCTAAAATAGTAATAACTATAATTAAAGCAGGGTAGCCGATAGTTACTGGCTTTGCCGTTTTATTTTTTTCAAAAACATAAGCGGCCAGTATTAAACCCGCTAATGCTTTATCAAAATTAGCATACAAGGTAAATGCAATTGCGTTACTGGTGATTTGTTCATTAACAACAATAGGCAGGTTATTAAAACCCGCAAACCAATGTAAGGCCAACCCGAGTGAGGCTGTTATAAATAAAGACGTTAGAACATTACGTTTTAACGCTGAGGTTGCCAATAGCGTAAAGTGAAACAATCCCACATAAACAGCTATAACAGCAACCGCGTTTAAATTTATATATTCTTGATAATAGGCGCTAATAACACTTAGCAGCAATAAGTATTGCCATAATGGTTGGCGAAATACAGAGAGTTTACACTGCGGGAAAGCACATAAAATAGCGGCAGCTAAAAAGTAAAAAGTCATTGGCAAATACTGCTTGTTGTTTGATAGGGGAAATGAGAGAAAACGAATCACATAGCGTTATAGTCTCAATTAGATAATTTTGAGCTATTAATAATTATAGGCTTGTCCGGTACAAGTAACGGCTAAATCACAATTGTAGCGGGATACTGATTGGCATTGCTCCAGTGTAAATGCATTGCCACCTAAATAAAGCACATCGTTTTTAAGGGATTCTATAGCTTGTGATTTCAAACGGTTATAGCTAATTGAGGATGTTCGCGTATCATCTGATACATCGCAGCTTTCGCCTTTTATTCCACCAAGAGGGCTTGCACCTCTATCGAGAGCGTCCTGAACACTGTAAAACTGCTCTAGACCACGTTTTTTAATGTGGCTTGAAACGTGTTCTGATAAAACCTCGTCGTCGATATTGGTTGTGTAAGTAATGTTATTACAGCCAGTTAATAATGAAACCGCGCATATTAATAAAGAAAAATACTTCATTAGTTAATCCCTTAAACTCGTATTTGCCTAATTTACTTAGTTAATTAGCGAGTTGCAAATTATCATTTTTCGCCTTTATTAAACAGATTCGACCTCTCAAGATTTTTTTTCTGGTAGTATAGCTAGGTTATAAGCAGTTTAAGCAGTGAACACACTATGTTAAGTCCTTACTATCAGCAACATGCTGATTATGTTTCAATTTCTCGTGAGCAAGGTTGTCGCTTTGCTAAATGTGTAGCCGACGACTACAACCCGCTTCATGATAAAGACGCTAAAAAGTTTTGCGCACCAGGAGACTTACTTTTTTCTCTAGTGTTAGACCGCTATGGCATTAGTGAGCGAATGGAGTTTACCTTTGCCGGTATGGTTGATGAAAATACCAAACTAAATTTTCCAGAACAACCTGGAGAAGAGTTTGATGTAAACCATGGCGAAAAAGTAATTTTAAAGGTTAAACGCGACGGTAAAACCAGTAAATGCCCAACACTTACAAACAGTTTAATAAAAAATTATGTTGAGTTCTCAGGTGCTGCGTTCCCGCATGTAATTATTCCTTTAATGGGCAAGCAAGAGGTAATGATAAACCCTGCGCGTCCTATGATTATTTATGAATCAATGATCATTAACCTTAATAACATTGATATTAAATCACCGACCCTAGAGTTTGCACAGCCTAGCTTTGAATACGCTGGTAAACGCGGCAAAATAACCTTGCGCTTTAATTTATTAGAAAACGGCGAAAAGGTGGGTTTTGGTGAAAAACACATGGTGGTATCGGGTATTCGTGAATACTGTCAAAGCACCGTAGATGATTTAATTGCATTTTATAATGAGCGTAAAGCCACATTAAAACCGGCTTAAATACTTCATTTTACTTAGGCGCTATTTAGCGCCTTTTTTATTACTTAAGCTCAGGTATAATAGCGTTCTTTGTTATTTTAAAGCCAAGCTTATGTCTGCCACATCGTTCTCATCACTAGCCCTAGACCCGTTACTACTAACTGCAATAGAGCAAAATAATTACACTACGCCTACCGCCATTCAGCACAAAACGATACCGCCAATTTTAGCGGGCAAAGACGTTATGGGCAGCGCTCAAACTGGTACTGGTAAAACAGCCGCTTTTGTTTTGCCGCTATTACATAAGCTTTTAAATACCGCTAAAAAAGACGAACCAGGCATTGCCCGTGTGGTTATTTTAACGCCTACTAGGGAGCTTGCTCAGCAAGTATTTGCAAGCTTTGAAAAATACGCACAAGGTACAGATATAAAAGGTGCACTTGCCTATGGTGGCGCAAGCATTGGCCCACAAATCAAAGCACTTAAAACAGCACAAGTAATAGTGGCAACTCCTGGGCGCTTACTTGATCACATAGTGAAGGGCAGTGTGGTGCTTTCAAGCGTGGACTCTTTAGTATTTGATGAAGCAGACCGCATGCTTGATATGGGTTTTATTGACGAAATTAGACGAATACTGCGTCATATCCCAGGCGATCGTCAAACCTTACTGTTTTCCGCCACCTTTGATGACAGTGTATTTGAGCTAAGTAAAAAATTACTCAAAGATCCTGAACTTATTGAAGTTGATAAGCGCAACTCTGCTGCTGTAGAGGTTGAACAAGTTATTTACGCAGTAGATGAAGACAGAAAGCGCGAGCTGGTATCGCACATGATTGGCATGAAAAACTGGCGCCAAGTACTTATATTCACCCGCACTAAACAAATGGCCGATAAGCTTGCCAAAGAAATGTGTAAAGATGGTTTAAAAACCGAATCTATTCATGGTGATAAATCGCAAGGTGCTCGCGATCGCGCATTACAAAACTTTAAAGAGGGCAGTACGCGTGTTTTAGTGGCCACCGATGTAGCGGCGCGTGGTTTAGACATACCGGCACTTAAATACGTAATTAACTTTGAATTGCCATACATAGCTGAAGATTATGTGCATCGTATTGGCCGTACAGGGCGCGCTGGCGAGCAAGGCCTTGCAATGTCATTAGTGAGCTTAGATGAGCAATGGCTGCTTGAAGAAATTGAAGTACTGCTTGATACGCGTTTAACACCACAATGGCTTGAAGGCTACGAGCCCGATTTAAATAAGCCACCTAAAGATAACCGCAAAAACACCAACAAAGCGCGTAAAGATCGTGATAAAAAACGTATTACAGGGCAAAGAGCGCCGAATAGAAGACGTAAATAAAAGCTTAGGGCTTAACCTAAGAGGCAGCTAAGAGCGAAAAGCAGACATTGACCGTTAATCGTTTCAACGACGGCAATTAGCCATACGTTGCATGTTTGCTCCCTTACTGGTTTTACGATATCCAAAACCGACATAACGACCATTAAGCAAATACCAAAGTAAAATAGGTATGTGCTCCAATCATATAGCCAAAGAGGATAAAGCGTTAATAGCACTGCTACAGGCCCTAGAATGCTGAAGACAGCTCTGGTATGGTTTTTATTTTTGTGCCAGTTGTATAAGTTTACCAATAGTTCCAAAGATGCAAAAATAGGTAAAAGCGTATTTACAGCTATTCCTTCGAAGTGAGAGAAGAAGCCTAGTCCTAATGCCGATGCAAGTGACCTTAATGCAGGGAGGCAGGCCGTGCCGCTAGCCAAACGCCACTAGAGCCTACTCTGTCTAATATTTTATTTATCATTTGAAAGTCTATTGGTTGATATTACCATCATTCTAAACTCCGTATACAAGTACGGAGTCAATCATTTTAATGAGTCAATTATGGGGCAATGTGTTGGATCTTCGTTTTGCATACAGGTATTTGTCATACCCACAATTACTTTCTCTAAACGTTGAAGGTCATTAATTTTGTCTCGAATGATTGCTAACTTTTGTCGGTTTAATAGCTCAACTTGAGCGCAGTTGCTGTCCATAGACATTAGCGATTTTATTTCTCTTAACGTAAAGCCGAGCGCTTTGGCTTTTGTGATAAACCTAAGTTGTCCTGCTATTGATTCGTCATATTGTCTATAACCAGATATTGGTTTTTCAGGTTGTGTAATCAGTCCTTCTCGTTCATAAAAACGAATGGTTTCTACATTTAAATTTAATGATTGTGCTAATTTGCCAATGGTTTTCATTATTGCCTTTGTGAATACTACTAATCTAAAGTTATATTTAGTTCAACTATCTAATGACTTGATAATGCCACAGACTTCAATTGTACCGTCAGACCCGCAAGAGCTTGCCATTAGTTTTAACTCTTTTTTGAGTGCATTCAATTCCTTCATTCGTTGATTAACTAAAGTTAGTTGCCGATCAATTAATGCATTTACACTAGAGCAACTCTCCTCTGGCTTGTTTTTTAATTCAATGAGTCGCTTAATATCATTAAGCGGAATATCTAAACTTCGACAATGCTTTACGAACTCTAGCTCTTTAAATGCCTTATTAGAATACAACCTGAAATTCCCTTCAGTGCGATCAGGATCTGACAGCAAGCCCTCCTTTTCATAATATCGGATGGTTTGTACTGAATACCCCGATGTTTTCGATAACTCACCAATTTTCATAAAATTTCCAAATAAACTTGACCCTATAGTCACTATAGGATTTATAGTTAGAGCATACAAGTTAATCGGAGATGAAAATGAGCGATTGTGGGTGTGAAGTTGAGCTAAAAGATAACCAGCAAAAAACGGTGCTTTATTGGCTTCTGGCTATCAATGCCTCGATGTTTGTTTTTGAAATTGGCTTTGGTTGGTTATCAGAATCAACGGCTTTAATTGCAGATTCGTTAGACATGCTAGCGGATGCAATCGTCTATGCAATTGCACTATACGCGGTGGGAAAGTCAATCCAACATAAGGCTAATGCTGCTTTAGTGAGTGGCTATTTCCAACTGGGGTTAGGCGTGCTAATTCTAATGGATATTGCTAGAAGGCTGTATGGTGAAAGTGAGCCTCACTCTTGGTTTATGATTGGCGTAGGCATGGTTGCTTTAGTTGCAAATGTGATTTGTCTCATCCTTATTCGAAAGCACAACAACGATGAAGTACATATGAGAGCTAGCTGGATATTTTCAGCGAATGATGTAATTGCAAATCTTGGTGTCGTTATCGCAGGCATACTCGTTATGGTGCTGAAACAGCGTTGGCCTGATATCGTCATTGGTAGCATCATTTCAATGTTAATTCTTCGAGGCGCTTACCGAATACTAAGCGATGCTAAACAAGAATTAGCTGTTGCTGAGAAAACACGTTAAACACCAAATGAAGATAAACAATCAACCTTTGGTTGTTCAAAGTAAGGAAACATCAATGAATAGCAAATATCTAGAAAAAACCAAGATAGTAAATTTTGAACACTCTACAATTCAATCATTAATTTCTGAGCGTAATTGGCAAGAACTCGATGACTTCAACAAAATTGGTGCAGCCTACCAATTTGTTAAAGATGAAATATTATTTGGTTACAATGAGAGTGATGATATTTCAGCAAGCAGTGTTTTAGCCGATGGTTACGGACAATGCAATACCAAGGGTAACTTGCTGATGGCTTTGTTACGAGGATTAGGTATTCAATGTCGTTTTCACGGCTTTACTATTGAGCAGCGATTACAAAAAGGAGCTATTCCAACTTATGTATTTTGGTTAGCACCTAAATATATCATTCATAGTTGGATTGAAGTTTATTTCAAGGATCGTTGGATAAACTTAGAAGGCTTTATATTAGATGAACAATATTTAAGTTCACTACAGCACAAATTTAGTCAAATAAAAAACGAATTTTGTGGTTATGGTGTTGCAACAAAGTGTTTCTCTTCGCCAGATACAGATTGGCGTGGTCAAGATACCTATATACAAAAAGAAGGTATTCATGATAATTTTGGTGTTTATAATTCCCCTGATGAGTTTTATCTCGAAAAAGGAACTAACTTATCAGGAATCAAACGTTGGATGTATCAACGAGTGATCCGTCACTTTATCAATTTTAACGTAGTCAATGTAAGAAATTTAAAAGTTCTTGAGGTGGAAAATGCACAATCATAGCCATAGCCATTCGCATGGAAAAGACGACCGTATAGGTTGGACATTTTTCCTTAATGTTTCATTTACTATTATCGAATTTATTGGTGGTTGGCTAACCAACAGTACCGCTATTATGGCTGATGCTGTACATGACCTGGGTGACAGTTTATCTATAGGATTCGCTTGGATACTGAGTCGTTTCTCGGATAAAGAAGCATCCGATAGATTTAGCTATGGCTATCGTCGTCTTACCCTGTTTGGCGCATTAATTAACAGTATTGTATTAGTTATTGGTTCTGTCTGGGTGCTATTTGAAGCAATACCAAGATTATCTAATCCTGAAATGCCAATGGCTGAAGGAATGTTGGGTCTTGCATTACTTGGGGTTGCTGTTAATGGGTATGCAGTATTTAAACTAAAAGCGGGTAAAACGCTGAACGAAAAAGTACTTACGTGGCATTTGCTTGAAGACGTACTTGGCTGGGTTGCAGTCCTAATTGTTTCTATCGTGCTGCTTTTTGTAGATCTACCAATATTAGATCCTTTGCTTTCTATAGGCTTTACACTGTTTATATTGTTTAACGTTTTGAAAAACCTGAAAACAACATTGGCACTATTTCTTCAAGCTACACCTGATGAAGAAGTGCAGAATAATATTGAAAAAGCGATAAAGGCTATACCTGAAATTAATGGGATTCATCATATGCACTTTTGGTCATTAGACGGGGAAAGTCACGTATTAACTGCTCACCTAGAGTTAGCCCATAACTTTGAGGTTGATAAATTAATTAGGCTAAAACAACAAGTGGCTAAGGAACTTTCTTCTTATAATTTATCTCATACAACCATTGAGTTTGAGTTTCCTCAAGAAACTTGCCGTGACGAGCATGAAAAACATGCGCATGGCTAGTTTAGAAAACCTTTTTTTGATATTATAATTTTTCATATTTAAGTAGGTGTTTATTTTGAAATTCAATGTTGCGTTAAAAATACTATTAGTCGTTTCGATTGTTTTGCAATCGTTAACTGCTGTTGTATCCGCAACACCTGAGAATCACCAAATAGATATAGAGCACCTTCAAATTCAACATGATCATGCAGATGATCGAAATGTCTCAAATGATAATGTAGGTGATGAGCAGCATAATGAAAAAGATTGTCATCACTGCGGACATTGCAGTGGCAGCCACTTATCTTGGATTTTAGTCAGTAATTCAAATACCACGGGCAAACTAAACATTATCAATAAAACGCCTTATCAAATTGATCAAACAAGTACCTTTCTTGAAGCGATACTTCGTCCGCCCATTTCTTAATTAGATTAATTTTTAATGACCTATTTATCCTTTAATAATGGATAAAGGTTTCGTGTTTATTAATTTTAAAATTAAGAATTTTTATGTATATATATTTAAAAAATGCAGGTTTAGTCCTGTCTTTATGTATGGCTGTGAGTTTTTCAGTTGCCACTTATGCCAAACAGAAAAGTATTTCATGGCTAGATAGTCAAATAAATAAAGATCCCGAAGTTGTTGCGGCTAAAGAGTTACTTAATGCAAGTAATCATAGAGCCAAGAGCTTAACTAAAGCCGTATATAACCCAGAGCTTGAAGCAAGCTATGAAAAAGAGGGTGATTTTGATAATTATTCTATTGGTATCAGTCAAACGATTGATTTTTGGGATAAGCAATCAGCAAATAAAAGCATTGGTGAAATTGGTGTTTATGCAAACCAGCAACAATTGTTATCTCTACTCGATTCTAAAAAGGCTAACGCTTTAACTGCAATAGTTAATTGGCAAGCAGCAAAAAAGGTGGCTCAGTTACTTTCAGTAAGAGAAAATCAATTACAAACGCTCGTTGGAATTATTGAAGATAAGCGAAAAGCAGGACTTTTAGAGCCACTTGACGCTGAACTGGTTTATTTAAACTTGTCCCAAGTTTTCAGTGAAATATCTGAGTCGCAAATTGCTTTGAAAAATGCAGAGGTAAATGTTCAGGAGTTATTGCCTGATTGGACGCCTAATACTACCAATTTGTTTTCATTTACTTTTGGAGCAACAAACTATTCATTTAACTCTCAGTGGGTTGAGGAACATCCAAAAGTTAAACTCGCTAGAGCGCAATGGAAGATAAAACAATCTAAAGCTCAACTAACCACTATGGAATCTAAAGCCAATCCAACCATTGGAGTTAACGCAGGGAAAAGTGGAGATGAAGACTTGATTGGCGTGACTTTCTCAATGCCTTTAAATATCAGAAATAACTATTCAGATACTGTTAAAGCCGCTTATTCAGAAGCAATTGCAGCAGAGGCTAACTTTCGGTCGGTTTATCGAAAGCAGTCATTTGAAGCAAAAGCTAATTATGAATCGCTTATTGTCAGTAAAAAATATTATGAGCAATGGCAAAAACTGACAAAAGGCAGATTAGATAGCAGCGAAAACTTATTAAATAAGCGCTGGGAAGCTGGTGACATTAATACTTCTGACTACTTACTTGCATTAAATCAACGTGCGGAAGGGCTTCATGCAGGAATACGTTTGGAAAATCAATTCAAGCTTGCAGAAATATCCTTCATTTTAAGTATGGGTCAGTTATCCAAATTTGAGATTTGAGCGCTTTGTTTTTTCAGTAGCGAAAAACGAAATCTTAAATTTATTAAAAATATAGGTTACAAAAATGAATACAGTAATTAGTAAAAAATTTTTAGCCGTAGTAATTAGCTGCCTGTTAGTTGGGTTTACTACAAATCATGATGCTTTTGCACAGTCGTCAGATGGAACTGGTTCTGTCACAAACGTTTCGAAACAAGAAGAAAAAGAACATCAAGATGAGCATGAACACGAAAAGGGACATGAAGAAGATAAAGGTGACCATGACGAGCACGGCCATGAAGGTGGTAATAAAGAGGGAGAAGAAGGACATGAAGAAGGTATCACTATTGATCCAAAGAAGATGTCGCTTGCTAACATTAAAGTGGAAAGTGTTAAGCCTGAATATCAATTTAGCACCGTATATGCACCAGGCGAAATAAAAGCTAATGGCTATAAAAGTTATGTGGTATCGCCACGTACAGAGTCAGTCATTATTAGTCGCCATGCAGCGCTTGGAGAGCATGTAGAAATAGGTCAGAAGTTAGTTACATTATTTAGTGAAGCAATGGCACAAGCACAGGCTGACTATTTAATCGCTTCAACCGAATGGCAACGTGTGAAAAAGCTGGGTAACAAGACGGTGAGTGAAAGTAGATTATTACAAGCAGAGACTACATACAATGCGAGTTACGGGAAGCTTATTGCTTTAGGGTTAACTGAAAAAGCAATAGATGGCATTTCTAACAAAGACATAAAAGCGTTTGGGCAATATACATTAATTGCTCAGCGTGAAGGGGTTGTACTTCAAGACGATTTTATCCAAGGGCAACGTGTTGATGCTGGTGATTCAGTAATGTTGTTAGCAGATGAAAAACAACTATGGGTTGAAGCAAAAGTTTCTCCAAATAAAAAGCTAAATTTATCAATTGATTCTCCTGCGGTACTTAAATTAGAAGGCCAGAGTTACAATGCCAAAGTTATCCAAGAAGCCCATACAATTGACCCTATTACTCGTACTCGAATTATTAGGTTAGGAGTAGATAATTCGGATGATAATCTTCATTCAGGCATGTTTGTAAAAGTTTACTTTCAGTTTGCCACAAAGCAGAAAGTGATGGCTGTGCCAGAAGAAGCATTGATCCGCAGCGCAGATGGTGATTGGACAGTATTTGTCGAAGACCACCCTGGAGAATTTAAAGCTGTAGAAATAGAACTAGGCCGAGCCTTAGGTGGTTTTAGAGAAATCATTGGCCTTGATAGTGGAACGCGAATTGTAACTAAAGGCGCATTTTTTGTTGCGTCTGAAATCGCTAAAGGCGGATTTGATCCGCACAACCACTAGGGAGCAAGACTATGTTTAATAAAATAATAGATTGGTCTGTTAATAATAGACTCCTGATTTTGATTGCGCTGTTTGCCACTATGGTTGGTGCAGTTATGGTGATCCCAAAATTAAATTTGGATGCCTTTCCTGATGTTACTAATGTTCAAGTTGCTGTAAATACTGAAGCGCCAGGACTGGCTGCTGAAGAAGTTGAACAACTCATTACGTACCCCATTGAAGCGGTAATGTATGCCCTACCTGATGTAGAACAAGTGCGCTCAATTTCTAAAACAGGCTTGTCTGGCGTTACGGTTGTTTTCAAAGAAGGCACCGACATTTACTTTGCAAGACAACTCGTATTTGAGCGTCTTCAAGCCGCAAAAGAACTGATACCAGAAGGTGTTGGGACACCCGAAATGGGACCAAACACCTCTGGGCTGGGCCAAGTATTTCAGTATCTTCTTATTTCAGATAAAGGTGCAGGTTATGATGCTATGGCGCTTCGAAGCCTTAACGATTGGATTGTTAAGTTACTCGTTATGCCTGTCGATGGAGTCACTGATGTATTATCTTTTGGTGGTAATGTTAGGCAATACCAAGTCAATGTCGATCCATCTAAGCTCTTAGCATATGAACTAACGCAAGAAGACGTTGTTGGTGCCCTAGATAACAACAATGCGAATGTTGGCGGATGGTACATGAACCGTGGGCAAGAGCAGCTTGTGATTAGAGGCACAGGCTGGTTTGAGAGTGGTGAGGCTGGCATCAGTAATATCAAACAAGTTCCCGTTAAAACAGTAGATGGTACGGTTGTTACGGTTTCAGATATTGCTAAAGTTGAAATGGGCAGTGAAATTCGTCAAGGTGCTGTCACCATGACGCGCAAAACCGAAGACGGTAAAGTCGAAAATTTAGGCGAAGTTGTCTCTGGCATTGTCTTAAAACGCATGGGTTCAAATACTAAAGCCACCATTGATGGTATCAATGCAAGAATTCCATTAATTAATCAAGCATTGCCAAAAGGTGTTCGCTTTGAGCCTTTTTATGATCAGGCTGATTTGATTGAAAAAGCGGTAAATACAGTGGTTGATGCACTATTACTAGCATTTATTTTCATCTGTATTGTATTAGCACTATTTTTAATGAATTTACGTGCAACCTTCTTGGTATTAATATCTATTCCAATTTCAATTGGTATCGCGTTAATGATCATGGCTTGGTGGGGCATTTCTGCAAACCTTATGTCACTGGGTGGCATAGCGGTCGCTATTGGTATGCTTGTAGATGGCTCAGTGGTTATGGTTGAAAATATGTTTAAACATTTAAATAGACCTGACGCGACACATTCGAAATCGGTAAAGGAACGTGTTCCAACTTCTGACGCAGATCCGCACGATGTAGAACACGATGAGCACGGCATTAAATTACGTCTGCAAAATGCAGGTAAAGAAGTGGCTCGTCCCGTCTTTTTTGCTGCCTCGATTATTTTAGTCGTATTTGCGCCATTGTTCAGCTTTGAAGGGGTTGAAGCAAAGTTATTCCAACCTATGGCAATAAGCATCATCTTAGCCGTTGTATCTGCGATTGTGGTTGCGTTGTTTATCGTACCTGCACTGGCAACTTATTTATTTAAGTCAGGTGTAAAAGAGAGGGAAAGCTTTGTTCTTAGGCCATTAGACAAACTCTACAGAAAAGGGCTTACATTCGCACTAAAACGCACCAAGTTAGTCATTTCAGCCGCACTTATATTAGTTTTCTCTGCCTTTGCATTAGTTCCATTAATTGGTACTGAATTTGTACCTGAGTTAGAAGAAGGGACGATAAACTTAAGAGCAACGCTGGCACCTTCTTCCAGTTTAGATACCGCGCTCACTGTGGCACCAATTCTAGAAGAAAAACTAATGGCTTTTCCTGAAGTAACCTATGCATTAAGCCGAATTGGTCGAGCCGAAATAGGTGGAGATCCAGAGCCTGTGAATAACATAGAAATTTACATAGGGTTGAAGCCTGTTTCTGAGTGGACCAGTGCATCTAATCGATATGAACTTCAAGGGAAAATGGAGAGATCTTTAGAGGAGTTTCCTGGCTTACTACTAAACTTTTCTCAACCTATTGCGACTCGTGTTGATGAGTTACTATCTGGCGTAAAAGCTCAGTTGGCGATAAAGTTATTTGGCCCTGAGTTAGACGTTTTAGCAGCTAAAGGACAAGAGATCGAAGCGGCTATAAAGAGTGTTGATGGTGCAAGAGATGTTGCTCTTGAGCAAATTGCAGGTGAAGCGCAACTTGTCGTAAAACCTAATAGGCAAGAGCTATCGCGCTTTGGACTTTCAGTTGTTGATATAATGGAAGTTGTGCGAGATGGTATTGGAGGGGTTGAAGCTGGACAAATCATCAAAGGCAATGAACGTTATGATATTTACGTGCGTATTGAAGAAGAGTACCGACAAAATAAGGAAGCTATTTCAGATATTCGAATTCAGTCACCAACAGGCGCCTGGGTACGCTTAGGTGATGTTGCAACTGTTTCATTTGAATCAGGTCCTCCTCAAGTAAGGCGCGATGATGTTCAAAGGCGTGTCGTTATTCAAGCAAACGTTCAGAATAGAGATATGGGTAGTGTAGTAGCCGACATCAGAAAAGTTATTGCTGAGAAAGTTGACCTACCTTCAGGTTACTCGGTAGCAATAGGTGGCCAATTCGAAAGCCAGCAGCGTGCTCAAAGCAGACTAGCTATCGTTGTACCTCTATCTTTAGCGCTAATTGCATTGTTACTTTACTTTGCTTTTGGCTCTGTTGGTCAAGCTATGCTGATATTGGTCAACGTGCCGCTTGCTGTAATTGGCGGAGTTTTCTCCTTATATTTATCTGGACAATACTTGTCTGTACCAAGCTCCGTTGGCTTTATTACCTTATTTGGTGTAGCGGTATTGAATGGGGTCGTTATGGTAGAAAGTATCAACCAACGTATTAAAGACGGTCTAGAAGCATCTAAAGCCGTTTTTGAAGGCGCTACTTCAAGATTAAGACCTGTACTTATGACTGCTATAACATCAGCTTTAGGTTTGATACCGATGTTAATGTCTAATGGTGTTGGTGCAGAAATACAGCGCCCATTAGCGAGTGTTATTGTTGGCGGCTTGGTAACTGCAACACTGTTAACATTATTTGTTTTACCTGTTTTATATCGCTGGTTTTCAGAGAAAAAAATAAAAGAGCTATCCAGATAAAATTACTGTGAACTCTAACCCCACGCTAAAGTCACGTTTAGCGTGGGGTTATTGAGTAGATGAACGAAAAGAAAGATTAGATTTAACAATAAACTAATAGTCATGACTGCTTTGTCGGAATATTTGTCGTTAAACAGGCCAAAGCTAACTTCCGCTTTCGTATCTTTGCAGTCTTAATCTCTATGTGTCTCAAGGTCGGATTATGGCACGTGCCAGACTCTAACTTCGAGTCTGGCTTAGGTTCAAATTTAAGCATCGATCTGTTCTGATACTTCTAACGCATCATCAACTTCTATTCCCAAGTACCTGACAGTGCTCTCTAGTTTTCTATGGCCAAGTAGAAGCTGACAGGCTCTTAAATTTTTAGTTTTTTTGTAAATTAGTGATGGTTTGGTACGTCTCATTGAATGAGTGCCATATTGAGTCTTATCTAACCCAATTGAGGTGACCCAAGAGTCAACTATACGTCCATATTGACGGGTTGAAAGGTGTTCAGAGGAATGAATTCGTGACTTAAACAAGTAATCATAAGAATTGAGAGTAAATTGCTCTATGAGCGCCACAATTGATTTCCTTGTATTTCCAGTAATTTCAAATTGAACAGGCATACCAGTCTTTTTTTGAAC
The DNA here is from genome assembly GCF_030407645.1 of Pseudoalteromonas sp. APC 3495. Lineage (NCBI taxonomy): Bacteria > Pseudomonadati > Pseudomonadota > Gammaproteobacteria > Alteromonadales > Pseudoalteromonadaceae > Pseudoalteromonas > Pseudoalteromonas sp. APC 3495. The sequence goes on from NZ_JASDDA010000019.1 coordinate 61,792, forward strand.
GACTATTGCCCGTGATTGGATTGCTTTACCATGTGCAATGTCATTAACTTTTAGTGAAACTAAATCACACCCTCTTAGTTTGCTATCTATGGCTAGGTTAAATAGTGCTAGATCTCTTATTTTATGAAAAAGTTCCAGTCGTATTCGGATAGCCCATATTTGCTGTAATTTTAGAGGTAACTTTTGTCCTACAAGCTTATTTTTATTCCAAGGCTCTTTAGGCTGATATATAGTTAACTGGTGCATTAGTTGTACTCCGGTGTTTATGGAGTTTTAAGCTTAGCTCGCTACAAAAGAATTCGGGTATGAGCGAGGAGCGGACACTGAAAAGTTAAATTTATTATTACTTCTTTGAGTAAGAGCCTAATTCTGTTCGATAACATTATTAAACGCCGCTTTGGGGAAAAATAACATGCTTAATATCTCGCTATTTTAATTACTTGTTTACAAAGGAAATTATTGGTGAAATTATCGGGGTATGTAATATACGCCGTTTTGGTGTGTTATAAACCACCAAAACGGTGTTCAATAAGCTGTTAGCCATTAATTCATACGTACGGAGTTTATATGCTTACCCATTCCTTCGAAGACCTGACTCAAACGTTTAGAGTTCTGCTTGAATCGAATCAAAGATTAAAACAATTAATTGATATTGATAGAGCAGAAGCCGTGGGTACTGTGGAAACTGCAATTAACGCAAAATTAAATGCATTCCATAATTTATATGATTTGATGGCGCAAGAATTAGGAAAGCCAGTAGATTGGTATTCAGTCCCTGAACTTTGCATAATTCTGGCAATTCGCAATGCTCGCCACCATAACAAAGCAAACAGAATTAGAAGTTTATGGAACTACCATAATCAAGTTTGTGAAAAGCCTACAAACAAAAAGAAGTATCTATACGTAAATTCTGTTGTACCTGAAGAGGAAGAAGGTGGAGGGTACTTTGATATACCTCTATCTTGGTCTGATTTAGACGATTTGTTAACTTTGCCACGAAATGAATCAAGATTGAGAGCTAATGCTAGAGATCTAATTCGTAACTATTTAAATGCAGATAAATTTGAAGAAGAGGCAAAATCTTTAGGTTTCAGTAAATCTCAAATATTTTTCAACTTTGTGCCTTTGTCTCTGAATGCAGGAATTGCATTGCACCCATTTGTGAAAGAGCATGTGACACCTGATTCAGTAGAGTCTGAATTTTTTTTACAGCACTTTGAAAATACAGCCTCAGCACTGACTAAAGAACACGACTATCAAGAGTTCACATTTTCACTACCAGAGTAAATGGCTAACAAGAGTCTAAGGTTACGACAGTCCGCAAATGGCACAAATGCGACTGTTAGATTTGATAAAGTCCTACAGTTCAAACCTCACAGATCAAGTTAGTACTTATGAAAATAAACGAAGCTAACTACTTGAACTGGCTTATTTTATTTCGATTATCATTGTTGCCCGAA